>NZ_JBLVQN010000006.1:0-174750 GCF_058323225.1 Neobacillus sp. PVCKKU3 | reverse complement strand
CAATACAGACCTTCAACTCACAATACAAATAAACATAAGAGGTGAATAAATTATTAAAACCAAAAGAGTCTAGCCAATATTATTGCATATGAACATGCTCCTTTCTACAACATACCAAAATTCATTAAAGATTGAAGTACAATTTTTAAAGTTAGAAATAGTTTGTTGCAATACTTTAGGTTAATTTGCCTCCCTGTTGATTGGAGCGGAGGGCACTCGACTCCTGCGGGAAATAGAGGTCACTGGAGACCCCACAGGCGCTTTCAGCGCCGAGGAGGCTCCAGGACCTCCCCGCGGAAAGCGAGTGCCCGGAGCGGAAATCAACAGGCCCATTAGCAGAGACAATCAAAAATATCGGTGTTAAAACATAAAAAATTGCCGAGAAAAATACCCTTTCTCGACAATCTGAGCTTTACCATGAATGGTATAGCTCAGACTGACTATTGTTTTTTTGTTAATTGCAGGGCTTTTTTAATATCTTTAAAGGAATTGGATTTGCCATACATCAAAACACCGCCACGATAGACTCGTGCGCCAAAAATAGCTAATGCGGCAATCGTTGCCACAAGGACGGCAATCCCCAAAACAGCCTCCCATGCCGGAATGGTCAACATTCCTACACGGAGGAACATAATCATTGGCGTAAAGAACGGGATATAGGACGTGATCGTAATAAACGCAGCATCCGGCTTGCCAAGGCCAAACATGGCAATCATAAAGCCGCCAACAACCAATAACGTCATCGGGGTAATCATCTGCTGGACATCTTCAATCCTGCTGACCAGTGAGCCTAAAAATGCTGCCAGAGTGGCATAAAGAAAATAGCCCAGGATAAAGAAAATCACTGCATAGACGATGGTTGCCGCCGGGATATCGCCAAACCCATACACTCCAAAGAAACCGTCTTTGAGGGACTCCATATTTTTTGTAAGAGAAAAATAGCCGACAATCAAAAATACCGCCAATTGTGTCAGGCTCAACAGTCCAATCCCAAGAATCTTAGCAAACATCTGCTTGATTGGCGAGACACTTGAAATCAGGATTTCCATTACCCTTGATGATTTTTCCGTTGCCACCTCCATGGCAATCATATTGGCATACATGATGACAGCAAAATAAATGATAAATAAGAGGACATAGACAAGTCCACGTGCTTGATTTAGTTCCTCTTCTGTTTTCGCATTTTTCTCAAGCGCTGTTTTTTCAAACGAAACCGGCTCATAAAGCTTTTGCAGCTGATCAGGTGCTAAATTAATTTTCGAAGCGGCAAGCATCGTTTTAACCTGCTGCAAGCCTGTCTGAAGATCCGTATACAACGCAGAATCCGCAATGCTCATTGCCTTATAGTCCGCTTCCGGAAGCCCTTCTTTGTTAAAACGCAATTCAAGCAATCCAGTAAACTTACCATTTTCGACCGCTTTTTCCGCTTCTTTTTCAGTGCCTTTATAGGATGTTAAGTTTATATCCTTATTGATTGTTTTCAATTGCTGCTTGAAAGGCTCGTAAAGCTTGCCTGTCTCATCTAGGACAGCAACATTCTCTTTACCGCCGTTTTTATCAAAAATCTCGATGATATTTTGAAAGTTTGTTAACCCCAGGACAATTACGATTGTCAAAAAGGTTGTGACAATAAAGGATTTGCTTTTTAATTTATTCAGGTAGGTATGTACTAAAATAATCCAAAAATTATTCATATGCATTACCTACTTTCTCGATAAAAATATCATTCAATGACGGCTCCTCAAGGGCAAATTTTCGCAACAAGCCTTTCCCGGCAATTTCCTTGAGGATTCCTTCCGCGACCTGTTCCCCTTCAATCTGTAATTCCATCCCTTCCATTGTCGGTTTCATCTTTACCACACCAGGAAAGTCTTTGATGGACTCCAAGGAAAAATCCGCATGGATAATGAGGTTCTTCTTCCCATAGGCGCGCTTTATTTCCTTTAATGAGCCATGAACCACTGGACTTCCATTTTGCAGAATACAGAGATGCTCGCACAGTTCCTCGACATGATGCATTTGATGGCTGGAAAAGACAATGGTTGTTCCGTTTTCCTTTAGCCCTAGAACTGCCTCTTTTAACTGCTCGACATTGACAGGGTCCAGTCCGCTAAACGGTTCATCCAATATTAACAGCCTTGGTTTATGGATCACAGCAGCAATGAATTGAATTTTCTGCTGATTTCCTTTCGAAAGCTCTTCAACTCTTTTATTTTCATATTCGGGTATTTTAAATTTTTCGAGCCAGCTTCTTAGCTCCCTTAAAGCCCCATTTTTAGGCATTCCTCTTAATCTAGCTAAATAAACAATCTGGTCCCGGACCTTTAGTTTTGGATACAGCCCTCTCTCTTCAGGGAGATAGCCCACCAGATGGCTGGTAGAATAATTGAGTGGTTGATCGTCCCAGGTTATGTTACCGGAGCTTGCATCGAGTAACCCTAAAATCATTCGAAACGTTGTTGTTTTCCCAGCGCCATTCGCCCCCAGAAAACCAAACATTTCTTTTTCCGGAATCGTCAGAGATAAATCGCTGACAGCAGTAAATTCTCCGAAACGTTTGGTAACCCGTTCCAGTTTAAGTACCATTTTACCTACTCCTTTCCTCTTACAATATAAATATACCATATTATGGGTTTAACTTTCTCTTTGCACAATTTATAGAATTATGCAAAAATAATAGTAAGAATTTTTTTGAAAAGGGGTATGTGGAATGAAAACTTATAAATTGACGGCGTTTGAAGCAAATGGAGAAAAGATTTTAGACGAAGCCTTCCAAGCAGAAAACGATGATGCTGCAAAAGCGCAGGGGGAAAAACTATTATCAGAGAAAAATTTACTAGATAAAACGCACCGCTGCACATCTCCTGCAGGCAAGCTGCTACTTTTCCATGCTTAAAATCAGCAATAAGAGGCTGTCCTATGACAGCCTCTTGTTTTATTTTCCGATAAAATTTGGCTTTCTTTTTTCAATAAACGCCTTGATTCCCTCTTTATGGTCTTCGGTTTCGCGCATTTTCTGCTGGCCGTATTTCTCTAGCTCCAGTATTTTTAAGAGCTGCGGGCGATTCTTTTCAGCCAATATCTTTTTCGTTTTGATCATCGCTTGAACAGGTCTTTGCAGCCAATCTGCCACTCTAGTATGTACAGCATCCTGCAGATCGCCTTCAGCTACTTCCTGAATAAGACCGATTGAATGCGCTTCCTCCGCACTCATCATTTTACCCTCCCAGATAACATGCTTGGCCTTGGTTTCTCCTAATCTTTTTTCCATGAAGAAATGGGCACCGCCATCTGGGATCAGCCCTATGCCGATAAAATTCATTGCCAGTTTGCTAGATTTTTCAGCAATTATATGATCGGTTGCTAACGCTAAACTAAACCCTAAGCCCGCTGCCGCACCGGTAATCGCGCTGATTGTTAATTTTGGCATGCTGTATAAGGTGATCACCAGCTCACTGATACAATCCATGAGCGGAAGAAATCCATTCTCGTCCATATCAGATAGCATTGTTTTAATATCTCCCCCAGCTGAAAACGCTTTTCCTTTTCCAGTTAAAATCAGGATATCCACATCATCCGATTCGCTGATTTCTTTCAGTTTGCTGACAAGGCTTTTTATCATATCCACGTCCATTGCGTTAAGCGCCTCCGGCCGATTCATTTCCAATGTGGCGACCCGGCCCTCTACCTTCAAGTTCACCTTATCCGTAACAAAATTCAAAGCCATTTCCAATCCCCCCAAAAAACTTGTTCATCTCCATTATATAGATAAATAAACCGAATAAAAACAAACTTTCGTAATAGATTGAATTTTCCACGGGCAAAAAGGACAAAGGGCTGGCCCCCTTGCCCTCGTCCATTAACCTTTTTGACTTACTTCCTTTTGCACCTGGTCACGAAGAGCCATTTTCAAAAATTTCCCCACAGAGGTTTTTGGAACTTCCTCGATGAATAAAATATCGTCCGGAATCCACCATTTTGCAAATTGAGGCTGAAGAAATTCAAATAGCTCTTCTTTAGTTATTTTTCCTTTATAGGCATCCTTCAGTACAACGCAGGCGATTGGGCGTTCCTGCCACCTTTCATGGGGAACCGCCACAACCGCCGCTTCAAACACTGCTTCATGGGCCATTAAAGCATTTTCCAAATCAACAGATGAGATCCATTCCCCGCCGCTCTTAATCAGGTCCTTCGTTCTGTCAACTATTTTAACAAACCCTTCTTCGTCAATAGTAGCGACATCCCCGGTGTGCAGCCAGCCATCGTGGAAAGCATCCTTCGTCCGTTCATCCTGATAATATTCGGAAGCAATCCATGGTCCTCTTAAGCATAATTCGCCCATTTCCGTGCCGTTCCATGCGACTTCACCGTTCTGGCCCAGTATTTTCATCTCTAGTCCAGGGACAAGAACTCCTTGTTTAGCTCTTAATTCCAATCTTTCCTCGTAATCCAGCTCTTCTTGATAGCTTTTTAATGAGGAGAATACAGCAAGCGGGCTTGTTTCAGTCATCCCATAGCCGTGCATAAATGGAATATTGTATTTTTGTTCAAATGTTTTAATCATTCCTTTAGGCGCTGCAGAACCGCCGCATAGGATTCCTCTTAGGCTGCTTAGATCATAGCTGCCTTCTTCAAGTTCTTTCAGCAGTCCCATCCAAATCGTTGGAACCCCTGCTGTGATGGTCACTTTTTCCTGCTGAATTAATTCAGCTAGCAGCTTTGGTGTAAAATTTGGTCCCGGAAGGACTAACGTTGTTCCAAACCAAACGCCCGCAAACGGCATTCCCCATGCATTTGCATGGAACATTGGGACAACTGCAAGGGCAACATCCTTTTCACTAAGCGCTAAAGTGTCAGCTAAGCCTATCGCCATGCTATGCAGATAAATTCCGCGGTGAGAGTATACGACTCCTTTTGGATTTCCAGTAGTCGCGGAAGTATAACACATCCCGGCTGGGTCGTTTTCATCAATTTGAGTGGTATATTGAAATTCTGGGTTTGCTTCGGCTAATAGTGTTTCGTAATGATATACAGGTGAGAGTGTGGTCTGAGGGACCTCTTTTTCGTCTGTCATGATAATAAAAGCTTTTACGGTTTTAAGTTCATCTTTACATTTTTCAATAAGCGGGAGGATGTCAGAATCGATTAGGAGTACTTTGTCTTCGGCATGGTTGATGATATAACTGATGTGCTGTGGTGAAAGACGGATGTTAATCGTGTGAAGGACAGCGCCCATACACGGTATGGCGAAGTATGCTTCAAGATGGCGGTGATGGTTCCAGGCCAATGTTCCTACCTTATCACCTTTTTCAACGCCTAGCTTGGTCAAGGCATCGGAAAGCTTTCTAGTTCTTTGGCCAATTTCTTTGTAAGTAAGCCTTTGAATGCCGCTGGTGGTTCTTGAGACAACCTGCTTCTTTGGAAAGTACCTTTCAGCCCTTTCTAGCATTTGCATCATTGTTAAAGGTGTTTGCATCACAGCTTGTTCCCCCTTTTAGTAAATACGTATTAACCCCATAGTATCCTATGAGGCGGTTCCTCTTAAATATTCGACATTGGGGAAAATAATCCTTTATTAAGAACACGTTACCAACAAAAAATCCCCTGCTTCATATTAAGCAGGAGATCCTTTTTCTGAAAATAACTCATCTAATATTTTGATCTTTTCCTCTGTGTATGCCTCAAATCCGTCATTATAGGATTTCGGGTCTTTTGGGTTGGCAAAGTGTGTAATTTTCCCAGTGACAGGGTCAATGAATTTGCTCGATGCCCCGCAGCCAAGTCCGATAATGGTCTGCTGCTCTTCCATAATCATGATATTATAGATACTTTCTTGATTCGGCAGGGAGTAGCCGACATTTTCCAGGTTGCCCAGGATGTTTTTCTGACGGTATAAATAGTAAGGGACATAGCCATGGTCAGCGGTCCAGTCCTCGGCCAGATTCATCATTTTTTCAACCTCAGTACGGTCTGCCACCTTATATTTTTCCTTATTCTTCGTCATTTCAGACGCACGCTTGAAGGATAAAGTATGAACCGTCACCGACTCCGGCATCAGCTTTTCCGTCTCACTCAATGAATGGGTGAATTCCTCCAGACCCTCACCGGGAAGGCCGATGATAAGGTCCATATTGATATTATTCATCCCCATTTCCCGAGCCAAGTGATATTTTTCAATCGTTTCCGTAACCGTATGATGCCGTCCGATTGCCTTCAATGTTTCCTGTGTATACGATTGTGGATTGATGCTGATCCGGTCAATTTTCCACTTTTTCAAAACGTCAAGCTTCTCCGGGGTAATCGTATCTGGACGTCCCGCCTCCACAGTAATCTCCCGAATTTTAGTGACATCAGGAAAAGAGTTGTACATCTCCTCATAGAGCATGTCCATCTCTTCAGCGGTAATGCTTGTTGGTGTGCCGCCGCCATAGTAAACGGTGGTAATCCGCACCCCTTTTTCCTTCAGCCACTCGCCGATTTTCCTCATTTCATAATGAAGGCCGCCTAAGAAGGAATCAACAGATCCCTGCCGCCCGTTAATAGCATAAGCCGGGAACGTGCAATAGGCGCATTTGGTCGGGCAGAACGGAATGCCAATATAAATGCTCACTTCCCGCTCGAGTGAGTAAAGGTCTGGAACAACCGTCAACTGTCGGTCGACGATGTGCTGCATCAGTGCAATTTTTTCATCAGTAATTAAATACTCATCCTTTAATTGCCGATGGGCCACTTCAGCTGGAATGCCTTCCTGCAGTTTTTTGTGAAGCAGCTTAGTCGGTCTCACACCCGTTAAAATCCCCCATTTTTGCGTAATGCCGGTCAAGTCCTGGAGAACCGTTAAATAAACGTGGGAAACGGCGTTTTTAATCTGCTTAAACCGTTCTTTTTCAGAATCGGCTTCCTTAAAATCCCGCTGATATTCAGCAGATAGGACTTTTCCGTTCCCATCCTTTAATTCAGCAGAAACAACTATTTTCTCCTCAACCTGTAAATGAAATAAAATCTCTATATCAGCATCATCCGTCTGAGATGTCAAAATCTGTGACTCTTCAAAAAATAAATTCGCAATAAGCGTTAATGGCCGATTGAATCTTTCATCCTCTAAGCCTAGTATCGAAATTCGCAAGCTTTATCACCTTTCAAAAATAAACTTCTTTAAGTGTACAAAATCACAAAAATAAGGTCAATATAGTGGAAATCATTGGAGCATATAAATGAAAACTCGCCGACTGGCGAGTCCGCCAGGACGAAGACAGAGGCGTAGTTGAATTTATACTTTCTTATTAGCAAAAAAGATATCAGAGACCGGCCCTGATATCTTTTTTCAAGATTAATTTTTGATAATCTTCATTTTCCTTAAAAATTCGATTGGCTGCTGCTTTCTGAAGTGTTCCTTCACCATATAAGCAACGCCATGTTCGTTTTCCGACCTTGTTACCCAGTCCGATGCTTTCTTCACCTCAAAAGGAGCATTCCACATCGAAACACCTAGACCAGCCGCTTCAATTAACGGGATATCATCAAGGCTGTCACCGATATAGACCATCTCTTTTAACTGGAAACCGAGCTGGCTGCCTAGAAACGCTAACCCATTAAGTTTGGAAACTCCTGCTGGAACAAGATCGAGCCGCAATGAATCAAGTTTAATCGGAGTGATTTCCGTAAACATTTTTTCAATGGCGGTTTTGGCATCCTCTAAATCGCGTTTATTTTCGAAATAGACTTCAATCTTCGTAGGAGTTGCCGGCTGATCATGCAAATATTCGCTGAGGGATTCGACAAATTGCTGTGAATAAACAAAAGGGTCGCCTGTGGTAAAAACTGTTTTTGCTAATAATTGCTGGTGCAGTTTATATTTATTGGCAATCGAGAAATTCTCGTGAACCAAACGGATTTGACACGGCAGCGCCTCGAGCAAACGAATGGTATCATAGGTTACTTCCTCATTAATCCGCTTCACGTATACCGGCTTATTTTCCTCCCGCGCAATGAATGCCCCCTGATGGGTGACGAGCGGTGACGATATCTTTAAGGCTTTCGCTGCCTTCTTGGCTGAGTGAAAGCTCCGTGATGTAACGAGTGTGACATAAATCCCCTTTTGCTGAACATATTCTACGGCTTCCTTTGTCGATTTATGGATTTTGCCATTGCTTTGTAAGAGTGTGCCATCAATATTTAACGCAAGTAAGCGATAAATCATTATGCTGCCCCCTGTTCTTGGTGAAATTCCCTTTATATCACTTTTATGATTTTTCACCAATTTATAGAACAGTGCTTGTAAAAGTGTAGGCTTGGCAGCTTCTTAAAAAATTAAATTTGTCCGTATAAATCAGCCAATGGCTTTAGGACGATCTGGTTTAACTCACCGATTACATTATTCATTCGCTGTTCCACCTGCATAAGATGGGCGATTTTCGGATTTTGCTGAACAACTCCGACAGTTGCTTGGGCCTGCTGAATTTCCTGCTCGGAAATGTTTTGTCCCATCATTTGTTTTTGCTGCAAATTCATTTGGATGTGGCGAAATTGATCAAACAGCTGCTTCGCTGCCGGGTCGGCATTTACCTCTTGATAAGCTTGCTGTAGTTGTTTAAATTCATCACTTTGACGGATCGCATTTTCTAAAGCATAGGCGGAATCATATAAATTTACTGCCATTTGCGGGCTCACTCCTTTTTGGTTAACAATACTTCCCAACTATATCAAACTATTCAAGGGAATGCGAGAATGTTCAAATCACCATCCCTATTGGTTTTACATAGGATACTACATCAGCGGATGCCTATTTAATAAAGAATGAGGAGTGATTATGTCCCGTTCATTAACGAGCGTAACAATTTTACCAGAGAAATCCGAAGCAACGAATTCTCATTTGATTAAAATGTCCCGCAGGCTGTATCACTACCTGCAAATGGAGAAACACCGCGAATTACAAATCATGGTCGGCACAAAAACAATTCGTGCCAATATCCAAATCATCGATACCCTTCCCCGGGAACTGCATGTACCGGAGGAATTCTTTACCTATTTTTGCTTGCCTGTCCGAAAGGTTAACCTACAAGCAAAATACTTTTCTGAGTCCAACACTCTTAAGCTTGGTCCGGTCATCGGATTGCTGACAGATTTTTCACCGAAGGATGGTGAAGAACCTAATTTCCGTTCCATTCATAAGTTTTGTGAGGACCTCCATCAGGTGGTGTCAGAAAATGGCGGTTTTCTTTATGTGTTTTCTTTTAAACATTTTTTACAGCACGGCTATTATTTTGAAAACGGAAGCTGGATAGGAACAAGCCCACCTGCCCCCGATGTTATTTACAATCGGATCCATTCTCGAATACTGGAAAACAAACAAGAATTTGTTGAATTTCGAAAGATTCTTGAGCAACTGGCCATTCCCATCTTCAATGATCGCTTTCTGTCAAAATGGGAAGTATACGACCAGTTGAAAAATGTACATCATTTGTCATCCTACATTCCCGAGACAGCCTTGCTCTCAAGGGATACTTTACATTCCTTCCTGCAAACCTATGAAACCATTTTTATAAAACCGATTCATGGCAGCCAGGGAAAAAATATTATTAAACTGGAAAAAATTGCAGAAGACCAATTTACCCTCCAAACTTCAGGCCAATCTCAGGCAGATGCATTACCAGCCCTAGCAGCACATGAAATCTATCAAGAAATAAAATTACTGCTGCAAAACCGAATTTGTATTGTTCAGGAGGGTATTTTTTTTATTGACTATCAATCAGCTGCCATGGACTTCAGGGTATTAGTCCATCGAAATTATGAAAAAAAGTGGGAAATTACCTCGATTGTGGCAAGAATCGGGGCTGAACAGGAATTTGTCTCCAATGTTGCCAGGGGCGGCCATACGATAAAACCGGTAACTGCCTTACGTTCCAAAATGTCCCCAAACACCGCTTTGCAAACATTGAAGCTAATAAAAGAGCTATCGTTGGAAACCGCCGAAAAGGTCAGTGCGCTGTCCGCCGGAATTACCGGCGAACTGGGGATCGATATCGGCGTTGATGAAAAGGGGAAGCCCTGGCTGATTGAAGTAAACTCAAAACCATCGAAGGTATTTGAAGATGATTCAGGGAAAATCAGACCGTCTGCAAAAGCAATCATTCGCTTTTGCACAAGCCTGGCCTTTGAAACCCTGAATGAAAAGGAGGTTTAATTCACTTGATTACATTTGGCATTATGTCCTTAACCCTAGAAACAGAGGCCCCCTATATAACGGAAATGGCCGAACATGCAAAAGACTTAGGTATCGAAGCTTTTCGCTTCGTTCCAACCAATATCAATCCAAATACACTTCAGGTTCAAGGGAAAAAATTTGACGCTGAACAAAAGGATTGGGTCAATGCCGAATTCCCCATCCCCCGCATCCTCTATGACCGGTGCTTCTACGGGGAGGATGAACAATCGAAACAATGCCTTCCGATTGTATCGTGGCTTAAAAGCAGGAGGGATATTACCTTTTTAGGATATGGTCTGCCTAATAAACTAGACCTCTATCAGGCGCTGAAAGACACGAAGCTATCTGCCTATCTGCCGCCGACAAAGCAGGTAATCGATACGGCTGGAATTTTAAAAGAATTAAACAGTGGAAAAAAGATTGTCATAAAACCTATTAACGGTTCACAGGGTTATGGCATTTATTCCTTGAAGAAAAATGACAAATCGATTCATGTTAAAACGGAAAAACAAAAACAGATTATATCAAGGATTTTTCCAAACGAAGGAAAATTTTCGCAGTGGCTTAAGAGCTTGCTTGCGCGGCATCAATATCTCATGCAGCCTTATCTTGAATTAACCAACAGTGAATTGCAGCCCTTTGACATCCGGATTCTCCTGCAAAAAAATGAGCATGGCAATTGGGGAGAAATTGGGCGCGGAGTGCGAATCGGTACCAGCGGCGGGATTTTATCGAATTTAAGTGCAGGCGGGATGGCAACAGCGTTTTCAGAATGGTCAGCTTCCCTGCCTGTAGCGAGAAGGGAATTTATTCAGCAGGAATTAACCAGCATTCTTACAGAATTACCACACCTTCTTGAAAGAAGCTTCCTGCCGCTCTTTGAAATCGGTGTCGATATTGGTATCGCCAAAAACGGCTCGATCTGGATTTTAGATATGAATTCAAAGCCCGGCAGGAAGGTTATTTTGCAAACCCGCCCCAATCTTAAGGAAAAGCTGTACTATGCACCGCTGCTTTACGCAAAATACCTGTCGGAATCGAAAGACCAAGAAAGGAAGAACATCTATGAGAAAACGTTATCTCATTGAGGTCGTCCAAAATGATCAATTGATTGTTTTTTGCCCTCCTTCCCTCCTTCAAGAAAATGGGCCTAAGCGAATTGCTTTTGGTTCAAATTCAATGGCAGTGGAATTTCTGCCCCATCCAGACCGAAAAGATCGGATTGTGATGAGCAGGGTGATTCAAAAAGAACTCCAATTTCCGGAATTTAAGCTGCCGCTCCATGTCTTTTTAGATAGTCAAACTCTGTACATCGGTCCTCTTGTTGGCATTTTTACAGCTGGATTTACACTGCTTCCTGATCAGCTCCTCGGCGAGAGAACACAGTTTTTTTCAAAGCTTTTATCCGTAAATAAAAACGTTGGCGCCCTCGCTTTTGTGTTCGGAGAGCAGCATATTGATTGGGAACAGGGCACGATTGAGGGTTATTTTTTCCACGATGGAGATTGGGAACAGCGGGAGGTCCCTTTCCCTAACGTCATTTATGATCGTCTGCCAAACCGAAGGAGTGAAGGAATTCCCAAATTAGTTAAAGTAAAAAAACGGCTTCAACAGGAATATTTAATCCCTTGGTATAATCCCGGCTTTTTCAACAAGTTAGATATTTACGAACGGCTTCTCCAAGATCATTCGGTTGATAAATACCTTCCTGAGACCCATCCATTTACCTCTTTTTCCTTAATCGAGAGGATGCTTTCAAAATACGGGCATGTGTATATAAAGCCGAAAAATGGCAGTCTTGGCTTTGGCATTCATCAAATTATTTTTGATAAAAACACAAACGACTATTACTGCCGTTATCAAGATGACGACGGGGCAAACAGGTTACAAAAATTCCACAGCTTGGAGAAATTGTTTGAGCGGGTATTCGCGAAGCAATCGCTGGAAAAAATGGTTGTCCAACAGGGGATTCATTTAGTTCGCAACGAGCAGCGGCCCGTTGATTTTCGCATCCATACGAACAAGGACGAAACAGGCAACTGGCATGTTTCCGCGCTTGCAGCAAAAATAGCCGGTCCGGGAAGCCCGACCACTCATAAGAGAAGTGGCGGAGAAATTAAAACGATCAGCGAAATCTTTCCTGCTGAAGATGCCGGCATGTTCGAAGAGAAGCTTTCCAATGCTGCCCTTTCCTTAAGTCATGCATTAGACCGAAATGTCGAAGGAATTATCGGCGAAATTGGCTTTGATTTGGGCATTGACCGGAACGGCAATGTCTGGCTGTTCGAGGCTAATTCCAAACCCGGCCGTTCGATTTTCAGCCACCCGGAATTAAAAGAATTTGATTTATTGACACGCAAATTGTCCCTCGCCTTCGCCGTTTTTCTAACCGAGCAATCCTTACTGCATCCCGAGGAACTTTATCAATGATCGACAAACAAGCAGGGCCGGTGATTGGCATCATGACCGCGCTTAAATCCGATGGAACAGTTGCTGGAAACGGGGAACTTTTTATCAAACTACAAAAAAAGCTTATTTCACTTAATGGAATAAGCTTTATTTTTACCCTTGAAGGGGCCGGAGCGGAATATATTGAAGGATTCAGCTATTCACCCGATGAAAATCGCTGGATAAAGAACTCTTTCCCCTACCCAGATTTGGTGTATAACCGAATTCCCTTCAGAAAAACAGAACAGACCGAAGAATGTAAAAGCTTCTTTCGGCATTTAAAGGATAAAGGAATTCCCTATTTCAACCCAGGTTTTATAGATAAATACGAGCTTTATCAACTAATGGAAAACCATCCTGTCCTCCAAGATTACGTACCAAAGACGATTCTCCTCCAAGAAAAAAAAGACCTTGAATTATTATTGAAAGCAAATTCTAGTGTTTATCTAAAGCCAGCAGCCTCTTCAAAGGGAAAGGGCGTTTTTCGCGTCAGGCATTTATCCTCGCCATACATCCAATTTGAGTCAAGAAAAAGAAGCATTTGCTACCCATCTTTCGAAGATTTTTGGCAGGATTGGAGCGAATTGCTCTTATCGAAAACCTATTTGGCACAGATTGATATCAATTCTGCTGAATATGAAGGGTTTCGCTATGATTTTCGGATTATTGCCCACGCGGAAAAAGAGGATTATTCACTAACCGGCGTCGGCATCCGGCAATCCCAGGAACAAGGAGTCACCACCCATATTCCATCGGGGGGAAGACTTCTTCCCTACTCTTTATTGCAAACGAACGAACATGATCAATTTTTTCAAATGATTATCCCGCACATTGGGAAAGCTTTATCGGAACAGCTTGGCTTTTTCGGTGAATTTTCCATTGATGCCGGCATGAGCAAAAGTGGAAAATATTATATTTACGAGGTGAATTCAAAACCAATGCGGTTTGATGAATCTCAAATTGAAGAGAAAAAAATTGACCAGCTATGCCGTATTTTCCTCCACTTAACAAACTCCTGCCCATAAAAAATTTTATTTGCATAATATTCAAAACAAGGTAAGCTATAAGTAATACTAGGTGTTAGAGGAGGACAATAAGGTGATCATGCATTTTCAATATAAGCCGCTTTTTGAAAATACCAATATTCCCGGCTGGAATATTTCCTTCTATTTTAAAAAACAGAGATTTACAGGAGTTTATCACCAAACAGGAAACCTTGAATGGACCTCAAATCCACCTGCCGAAGAAGATTTGAAGGCATTGACGAGCCAGATTCACGAGCTAATGCTTTACCATGTATATGAATAATCGACGATTCCCTGCATGAAACTCCATCCTTTCTGTACAAACTAAAAACGAATTAGAAGGAAAGGATGGTTGAACGTGACTAAAAAAAATGAACAGCCTATCACTGAAGGGTCTGCATATGAAGGCAGAGACATGGCTTACATGGATATTGACAGAATGATTAATGAAGGAATGTCCGGAGGGTCTGTCCATGCCCGTTATGATTCAACAAATATTGAAGAAGCGCGCGATCTTATAGAAGAATCACCGCCAAATGAAAATACATGATAACATTTGCCGAGCCAGTTTAGAGGGTTCGGCAATTTTTCTGTGGAAACAAATTGAAACTGGTATAATAGGCTCTAAGAAATCTAATGGGGAAATGAACGATGCTAAGAAAATTACTTACTGTATATGAAAATTCACTGCTGTTTTCCGAAAGGCCAAATATGCCTTCTGAACAGCTTTATCTTTTTTACGACCAGTCCGCCGATGAATGGCTGGGTATTCCCAAAAAGGAAATTAGTGATAAAGAGCTCCACCTTCTAAAGACTTTGTATGAACTAGTGGAATGGCAGTCTTCAGCCGTGTCGTCCAGAGTAAACACCTGGTATGAGTTTTTATTTTTAAATGGGGTTCTCCCTTCAGAAAAGCAGGACACGTCATTTCGCTTTATCCATTTTCATTTAAATGGCGATGATACAGATCAAAAGGAAATGGAATCTGCGTTAAAAGGCTTCTTTTCGGATGAGGCCGTGTTTCTTTGGGAAAGTCACTCCAAAGGTGTGGTTATAGAGGAACAAAAACAAATTTCTCTTTCCGAAGAAGAATTGCTGGCCATTTCAGAAACATTGGAAAGTGATTTTTATGAAAGTGTCATTTTTTTCATCGGAAAAGTTCAGCCTTTTTCTGAGCAGTTAAGGGCCTTCTTCCAAGAGGAAAGAGAATTATTCCAGTTTGCTCTAGTGAAAGTGCACAATTCCAAGATTTTTTCTTTTGAAAGAATTTTTCCGGCTTACCTTTCTGCCCGCTTGCCAGCTGAAATAAAAAATATGGTTCCCGAAGCGGTTTTTGCGCTTTTTGGTGATGATCCGGAAATGTTTTCAACGATAAAAGTATTTCTTGAAACCAATTTAAATGCCAGCCTTACAGCTAAAAAGTTATATATTCATCGAAACACACTGCAATATCGGATTGATAAATTTGTGGATAAAACAGGAATAGTATTAAAGGATTTTAACGGTGCGTTTATCGTGTTTTTAGCATGCCTGCTATTTGAACAAGAAGGATAATGTCAATCTGCCCAAAAAAGCGTTTTCAATATTTGTGCAGCCTGACCATATCGATTAAAGCGCTTTCCTTGTAAACTTAAAGTACAAACAACCACAAGGAGGCTGTGAACATGGCTGAATTAAAATTAGACCATATTTATAAAATTTACGACAACAAGGTAACGGCAGTTAAAGATTTCAATTTACACATTGATGATAAGGAATTTATCGTCTTTGTCGGCCCATCCGGATGCGGAAAATCAACGACACTTAGAATGATTGCCGGTCTTGAAGAAATCTCAAAAGGGGATTTTCTCATTGATGGCAAACGCGTAAACGACGTAGCACCAAAAGACCGCGATATTGCAATGGTATTCCAAAACTATGCGCTTTATCCGCATATGACCGTTTATGATAATATGGCATTTGGTTTAAAGCTTCGTAAGTTTCCTAAGGATGAAATCGACCGCCGCGTGAAAGAAGCTGCTAAAATCCTTGGCCTTGAAGCTTATTTAACTCGTAAGCCGAAGGCGTTATCAGGCGGTCAGCGCCAGCGTGTTGCATTAGGCCGTGCAATCGTTCGTGATGCAAAGGTATTCCTAATGGACGAGCCATTATCAAACCTGGATGCCAAGCTTCGTGTCCAAATGCGCGCTGAAATTGCCAAGCTTCACCGCCGCTTAAATACAACAACTATTTATGTAACGCACGACCAAACTGAGGCCATGACAATGGCAACCCGATTAGTCGTTATGAAGGATGGCATCATCCAGCAGGTTGGTTCACCAAAAGAAGTTTATGAAAAGCCTGAAAATGTCTTTGTTGGCGGCTTTATCGGATCACCAGCGATGAACTTCTTCAACGGAAAATTAGAAGACGGCAAATTTATCATTGGTAAAACCTCCATTGCTGTTCCGGAAGGAAAAATGAAATTCCTTCGCGAACAAGGCTATGTCGGCAAATCGCTAATCCTTGGTGTCCGCCCTGAAGATATTCATGATGAGCCATTGTTTATTGAAGCTTCCACAGGTACAAAGATCGCTGCCCATATTGATGTTGCCGAATTAACTGGTGCAGAATTAATGATTTACTCCAGCATCGAAGGCCAAGATTATGTGGCCCGCCTTGATTCTCGCAGCGATGTAAGACCTGGCGATAAATTAGAGTTGGCATTTGATTTAAACAAGGCCCACTTCTTCGATACGGAAACAGAGCTACGTATCCGCCCACAAAGCGAAAAATAAAATATGATTCCTTTTGGTCCTGACCACCCTGCTATACCGCAGAATGTGGTCAGGACCTTTTGATTATTCTTTAATAAAGATAACATCATCTTTATGGCAGGCAGGGCAGCGATACAGATGCGGGCATTTATGCTCAGAATGGGTATCAGCATATCCATCCTCCATTTTCATCAAATCAATTTCCATATAGGGACTGTAATCGTCGTAGTAATCTTGAAGTCTGCCGCTTTCCAACATTGGCTCCCCGCAATCCCTACATAATAAATATACTTCTCTCAAGCCGTTACATACTGGGCATACGGTCATCTCATTCACCCTTTAATTTGTTTTCTTTAGTTTGCGTCACTTTGTAACCTCTATAATAGGGAATAAATTTCCACTTAAAATTTTCGAATAAGCTTTTTAGATTTAGTCATAATAAGATTACAAGCAGCACCCCACCAAGAAAAACAAAAATCACTTACAGCGATGGATGAAGCCAGACAGGGTTACAACCGGTGCAACTCCGGTTCATCCAACTAAGAAAAGCGGAAGCGCCTCGTTCAGGGGCGACAGGCATAAGACGAGCCGGCATGAAGGTTGTTTTTTAACCTTCAGGACGGATTGGCTTATGACCCCGAGCCCCTAGGCGCTGAAGCTAGACAGTTTACTTATCATGGGTTAGGCCTAGGAGGCTATGGTAATAATCCCATTATGGTTCAACTCCATACTAACCCCAAAACTAAAAAGAGGAGTGTTAACTAACTATGGCTAACAACAACAACTCTAACCAACTTTTAGTACCAGGAGTACAACAAGCACTTGATTCAATGAAGTATGAAATTGCTCAAGAATTTGGCGTAAATCTTGGAGCTGACACAACTTCTCGTGCTAACGGATCTGTTGGAGGAGAAATCACTAAGCGTCTTGTCGCTATGGCTGAATCTCAACTTGGCGGTTTCCAACGCTAATTAAGTAAACCTTATTGATAAAAGTTCATAATATGGCTAAAAGCCCCCTCCTTTGGAGGGGGCTTTCCTTTGTTTACACCATTTTTTCTGGTTTAATCCACTCATCGAATTGCTCAGCGGTCAGATACCCCGTTTTAATTGCCGCTTCCTTCAGGGTGCTATTTTCTTTAAAGGCAAGTTTGGCGATTGCTGCTGCTTTTTCATAGCCGATATAAGGGTTTAAGGCGGTAACCAGCATTAACGAACGTCCCACATGCTCTTTAATGGCTTCTTCATTTGCTTCAATGCCAACAGCACAGTTGACATTAAAGGAACGAATGCTGTCGGTTAAAAGCGTGATTGATTGGATTAAATTATAAATAATCACCGGTTTAAATACATTTAATTCGAAATTGCCCTGGCTTGCGGCAAAGCCAATGCATGCATCATTCCCAAAGATTTGGCAGGCAACCATCGTCAATGCTTCACTTTGTGTTGGATTCACTTTCCCTGGCATAATTGAGCTGCCAGGCTCATTGGCCGGTATCGTCAGTTCGCCGATGCCGCTGCGCGGGCCGCTTGCAAGCCATCTGACATCATTGGCAATCTTCATTAAATCGGCCGCCAATGCTTTTAAAGCCCCATGGACATAAACGATTTCATCATGGCTTGTCAGAGCGTGGAATTTATTTGCTGATGTTTGAAATGGGAAACCAGTCAGCTTGTGGAGCTCTTCAGCGACTTTTGCGCCAAACTCCGGACTAGCGTTGATTCCCGTACCGACTGCAGTTCCGCCAATCGCTAATTGAAGCAGGTGCTGGCATGCCTCTGTAATCATTCGCTCATTATTCTCGAGCATATACCTCCAGCCGCTGATTTCCTGCCCCAAAGTAAGCGGTGTTGCATCCTGCAGATGAGTTCTGCCGATTTTTACGATATTTACGAAGGCTTTTTCCTTTTCTATCAGCGTATTTTTTAATTCCTGTATTGCCGGAATAAGATTTTCGGTAATTTTTATAAAGGCAGCAATATGCATTGCCGTCGGAAACGTATCATTTGAACTCTGCGACATATTAACATCATCATTTGGATGAATCTTTTCGGTGCTATTTTGACTTTTTAACCATTCATTTGCGCGATTGGCAATGACTTCATTGACGTTCATATTGGACTGTGTACCGCTTCCTGTCTGCCAAACAGCCAATGGAAAATGTTCATCATGTTGTCCGGCTAAAATGTCTTCAGACACCTTTTTGATGGCGTTCATTTTATCCTCACTCAATTTACCGAGCTGATAATTAACAATCGCAGCCGCCTGCTTAATGTAAACCAAACCATAAACGAGCTCGAGCGGCATTTTTTCCATCCCAATTTTAAAATTTTCTTTACTCCGCTGCGTCTGTGCTCCCCAAAATTTATCTTCAGGAACACGGACTTCACCCAGAGTATCATGCTCGATTCTAAATTTCTCCATCATTCTTCCACCTCACTATTTTTCATCCTTTCATATGTATTCCCAAACTATTCGGTTTTATAAATAAAAAAACTGCGGAACTTTGTCCGCAGCCTCAATGTCTTGAAATAAGTGTATAGCCAATGAAATACGTTAAAACTAAAAAACTGCCAATGGTTAGAACAACTGTGTAATCTGACATTGATTCTCCACCCCATTTTAAATTTGAATTAAAACTACAATATCATGGGGTGAAAGGATGACAAGTGATTAAAATTACACTTTTAAAGTAAAGAAATGAATTTTTTGTGAACTTTTTCTTTTAACCTGCCATATCTGTGCTTCCAAGCTGAAGCTCATACATTTGATAATATTTTCCCTTAAGCGCCATTAATTCATCATGATTCCCGCGTTCAACGATAGTGCCGCGGTCTAGGACGAGAATTTGATCTGCATTTCGAATCGTCGACAGACGGTGGGCGATGATAAAGGTTGTTCTCCCCTTCTTCAAGACATCCATCGCCTCTTGGATCAGCGCTTCTGTTTCCGTATCAATGCTGGAGGTGGCTTCATCCAAAATGAGAATAGCCGGATTAAAAGCAAGGGCGCGGGCAAAGGAAATTAACTGGCGCTGCCCGCTTGATAAAGTGCTGCCTTTTTCAATAACCGGTTCATCATAACCGTTTTCAAGGTTTTTAAATACTTTCTCCGCACCAACATCTCGTAATGCTTTTTCGACTTTTTCGCTTGTAATGGACGGATCATTAAGACTCACATTGGAGGCGATTGTTCCTGTAAATAAATACGGGTCCTGCAAGACAATCCCCATATGCTGCCGGATCGTTTGCCGCGGGAAGCATTCGATATCTTTTCCGTCAATCAAGATTTGTCCTCTCTGGCAGTCGTAATATCGGAAAAGCAGATTCATGATGGAGCTTTTCCCTGAGCCGGTATGGCCAACGAGGGCCACCGTTTCCCCAGGCTTTGCCTCAAATTGAATATTCTTTAAAACATATTCACCGTCTTTGTAACCAAAAGAAACATTTTCGAATGTGACATTGCCTTTTATCCGTGAAATTCGATCCTGACTGACATTTTCCCCCGGCTCATCCATCAGCGTAAATACCCTCTCCCCAGCGACAAGCGCTGTCTCCAGATTAGCTAATTGGTTGACAATGCCTTGGACGGGCTGAAACAGCCGATTGATGTAATCGACAAAAGCGTACAGCATTCCTAAAGAAATCACAGCTGAAGGTGAAAGTGCCTGGCCTCCAAAATACCAGATAAATGCCACAAAGACGAGATTTCTTAAAATCCCCACCAGGTTGTGACCTGTTAAGGCATTCAGGTTTAACAGTTTGTTTTGGTAAGTAAAATGGCCATGGTTCAGATTTTCAAAATCCTTCATCGTTTCCTTTTCCCGGTTGAAGGCCTGGATAATATTCATCCCCTGAATCGATTCATTAACCATCGCATTGATTTCACTGTTCCGCGAACGAATCACCCGATTATATCTGGAAGCATACTTCCGGTAAATCAAAATCCAAATATACAAACTGGGCAAGAGCAGCAAACAAATTGCCGCGAGCTTTGCATTTAAAATAAACAATGCTGAGTAAATGCCAGTAATATAAATGGCGCTTGTAAAAAAGGCTGCCAATACGGTTACATAAAGCTCACGAATCGCCTCAGTGTCATTTGTGATTCTGGCAACGACCTTGCCTGCCGGAAGGTTGTCAAAATAGCGGACTGGAAGTCTTTGAATATGATGAAACACATCCTCACGCATTTTTTGAATAATTCGGTTTGCTGATTTTTTCAACAGGAAGTGCTCACCATATTGAAATACCGCAGATACCACCAAGAGTCCAAAATAAACTGCCAGCAGTTTTAAAATCCCCGGTATTTCTGGCTGATAAAATGCTACTAGCTCGAGCCCCTTGATAATTTTTGCTGGATAATCCGCTTGATCTTTGCCTCTTGTGATCATTAGTTTGCTGCCTTCGAGACTTCTTTTCCCATCAAATTCAAGGTCATTTTCGATAAACACAAACTTTGTTCCTACCTGGAGGATCCGGACTTTGTCTCCCTTTTCCTCGCCGTTTGTAAAATACTTTTCCCGTTTATAAAACGTTCCGTTATAGCTAACGGCTTTATCGTCTTTTGCTGCTGTTTCATACCAGACGGACTCAATCCCTAAAATATGCTGATCGATGATGTTCTTTGCGATAAATGGTCCGGCCAAATCCGTTATGACCGAGATGGTCAGCATGAGCAGGGCGGCGATAATGATTTTTTTATAAAGTAAAGCGTAATTGATTAAGCGTCTGCCAACCTTCATGCTGACACCTCCTCTTCAATTTTGGCTTCGACCTGCTGGCGCAAGAATTGCTCTTTATACCAGCCGTCCCGCTCCAGCAGCTGTTCATGGGTTCCTTCCTCAATAATGGCCCCTTCATCAAGGACAATGATATGGTCGGCATGCTGGACTGCAGACATTCTGTGCGTAGTGATAATCGTTGTTTTCCCGTTTCTTACTGTTCGGATATTGCCGATGATTTTCTTCTCCGTTTTCGCATCTACTGCAGATAAGGAATCATCGAGAATCAGTATTTCCGGATTTTTAATGAGCGCACGGGCAATCGAAATCCGCTGCTTTTGCCCGCCCGATAACGCGACTCCCTTTTCCCCAACCAGTGTCTCGAGACCTTCCGGGAGCATTTGCAAATCCTTGCGAAAAGCCGCTAGGTCAATGGCGGTCTCTAGGTCGTCCTGAGATGCATCCTTACTGCCGAACAAAATATTTTCCTTTACACTTCTCGAAAAAAGAACATGATCCTGCGGAACGTAGCCAATCCATTGGCGTACTTGTTCTAGTGTTTGGTCCTCAATGGAGGCCCCGCCGATTGAAAGTCCCCCTGTTCCAAGTGGATATTGCCTCAACAATTGCTTGATAAAAGTGGTTTTTCCGCTGCCAGTCTTACCGACAACCCCAAGGGTCTGGCCTTGAAGCAGTTTGACGTTGACATTTTGCAGATTATCCTTTTTCGAAGATGGATAACGGAACGTTATTTTTTCGAAATGGATTGGGTTGGGGCTTGCTATCTTTATTGGCTGGGATGGGTTTTGGACCTCTTCCTGATAGCTGAGTGTTTCATGGACCCGGTCGAGCGAGGCATTCCCCCGCTGCATTACGTTGATCAGTTCGCCGACCGCAAACATCGGCCAAATCATCATCCCTAAGTAAACATTAAAGGAAACGAGGTCCCCCAAAGTGATAGCCTGATGAAAGACGAGCGTTGCCCCGTATCCAATCCCAATTAAATAGCTGAGGCCAACCAGTATTTTTATGGTCGGATCAAATAACGAATCGATTCTGGCGACGTTTATATTTTTTTGATAAACATCTTCGGTCAATTCATGAAACCGCTCGCGGTCCGCATTTTCTTGGACATAGGCACGGATGACTCTTACTCCGGCAACTGATTCGAGAACGCGATCATTTAATTCGCCGAAGGCATCCTGTGCTTGGGTAAAGCGAGTGTGTATTTTTTTGCCGTACATTTGCATCAGGATAGCCATGATCGGCAGGGGCAATATCGCCGCTAAGGTCAGCTTCCAGCTGATGAAAAAGCCCATCGTAAACAGAATCGTCAGCATCCAGACACTTGAATCAACAAGCGTTAAAATCCCGAATCCGGCTGTAATGGAAATAGCTTTTAAATCGTTTGTGGCCCGAGCCATTAAATCCCCGGTACGATTCTTTTCAAAAAAGGCCGGCGTCATTTTTAAAAGATGGCCCATGAACTTTGAGCGCAGCTTTCTTTCGATTAAAAAGGCACCGCCGAACAATTGATATTGCCAGATATAAGTGATGGCGTAGGATGAAACCATAATGATGGTGAGATAGACAAGATACATGAAGATTTTCTCGTTTGTCATCGCCCCTGAATGAATATCATCAATCGCCAAGCCAATTAATTTGGGCGGTATGACATCTAATAATCCCACGAATATAAGTAAAGTGACCGCTACTAGGTAGCGCTTCCAATTCTCTTTAAAAAACCAGCTTAATTTCTTCAATACGGAAAACATGCTGTTATTCCCCCTATTTCTGTTTAATCTATCCGCTTTCTAGATCTCCTATTTTGTGTGCGAGCCTTACATTGAGTCTTTTCAGCATGCTAATTCCTCCTTTTTTTATAAAAAAAGAGACATACTGCCGCAACTGTGCAGTATGCCTCTTATTTAAAAATAAAAAACACACGCCGCGCATCACAAAGTAACGCAGCCTGTGTTTGTAAATACAAAAGTGAAGTGTAGATTACAAGGAAATCCCTTTAGGGGTGGCTGCGTTAACATATTTAGTTGATTGATTAGTTAAGTGGTTTAAAATAATCATTTTGCAGCCCTCCATTTCCTTTTTTTTCTTACTTTGTAAGATTAACACCATACTTTTTAATTGTCAATTCCCATTTTTCGGAATTGTCTTATCGGCTGCTGTTAACAAAATATTCATACACTTTGAAACTACCTGTCTATAAATTGGAGTAAAATAGGGTTGGATATTTAATAAATTTGAAAGGATATGGACTATGCCTACACCAAAAAAATCACGCCACGAACCAAAGGAGTTACTGGAATTACGGGCCTTAAACCCGCGGATGAACCTTTCTGACAAAGACGGTAGAAAGTACTACGCTCTTGAAAAAGGCTATCAAGGAGAAGTGATGTTTGATGCAATTACCCAAGAATTGAAGAATAACTGCATTGTATTAAATGGCTTACTCTTTAAATTGAAAGAAAAGCATTTTCAGATCGATACGGTGATTATTTTTCAAAAAACGATTTACCTGATTGACGTTAAAAATTTTGAAGGAGACTATATTTATAAGTCTGATCCCGACCGTTTTTGTAAAAATGATACCGAAATTGACGACCCTATCCTTCAATTAATTCGCAGTGAGTCAAAGCTGCGGCAGCTTCTCGAAGAGTACAAATTTAATCTGCCGGTTGAATCCTATGTTGTTCATATTAGCCCCACCTTCACTTTATACAACGCTCCCCAAAACAATCATGTTATTCTCCCAACACAAATCAATCGCTTCATAAGAAAATTAGAAAATATCCCATCAACCCTGAATGGTGGCCATGAGAGACTGGCAGATCTGTTAATTTCTCTGGATCAAGGTGATTATCCAAATCCTCCAAAGCCCGCTTATAGTTATCAAGAGCTAAAAAAGGGTCCTTATTGTTCGAAGTGCAACTCATTTTCGGTTTCTGTTGGGGAGAGGAAAATGGTTTGTAATACTTGTGGGTGTGAGGAGCGATTGGAATCTGTGGTGCTGCGGTGCGTGAGGGAGTTGATTTTGCTTTTTCCGGAGATGCGGATTACGGTGAATTTGGTTTACGAGTGGTGTGGGGATAGAGTGTCGAAAAAGCTAATTCATCGAGTTCTTGTTGAAAATTATAAAGCTTGTGGAAAGAAAAAGTATACCTATTATGTTTGAAGTGTTTTTATTGGAGCAGTTCCAATGTGGTTTCGGTGTTAGCCACTCACGCTTTGGCGATTTAAAGCTTTCATAACTACCGATCCTTGCCTTTCCTATCACGCCCGGGCGTTATGAAGCCTTCATAATTACCGAAGTCTCCCTTTCCCATCACTCCCGGGCGTTATGTAACTTTCATAACTACCGACCTACCCTTTTCCATTCTCACTCGGGCGTTATAAAGCTTTCATAACTACCGAAACTTTCCTTTCCCATCACTCCCGGGCGTTATGAAGCCTTTCATAACTACCAATCCTTTCCTTTCCTATCACGCCCGGGTGTTATAAAGCTTTCATAACTACCGAACTTACTCTTTTCGCTCTTGCCCGGGCGTTATGAAGCTTTCATAACTACCGAACCCTACTCTTTTCCCTCTTGCCCGGGTGTTATAATGCTTTCATAACTACCAAACTACCCTTTTCCATTCTCACTCGGGCGTTATGAAGCTTTCATAACGACCCAACTTACTCTTTTCCCTCATGTCCGGACGTTATGAAGCCCTTTCATAACTATCGAGGCAACGATTTCCATAAAAAGAAAAAAAGACAGCCATCCACAGCCATCCCATCTTCATGTATTTAGTCTTCACTTTTAGACAATTCCTTGAACCGCTGCTTAGAAAGCTTTTCGTCAAAGCTGCTGAAAATACGGTAATTTCCCCCATCTAAGATCCGAAAATGCTTGCTTAGAATATTCTGCTGGAGGACGAATCCGTTCTTCTTTACAACGACCCGCCACCAGACCCGGCCGCCAAGTGTTTTGGCTTTCCGGTAATCAATGCCTTCTCTTGCTACCGTTTCAAGTACTTCAAGGGGCTCGTTTCCAAATAAAAATTGGACTGTTTCTGTTTCACGAAATAAGGCACAAACAGAAACTACCGTTGACCAGTTGGCAAGAACTCTTCCTTTTTCAATCTGTACAAGGGTTTTCTTAGAAACACCAATAATATCTGCCATTTTATCCTGAGTGTAGCCTGCTTCAGTCCGGATTAGCCGCAATTTCTCTGAAACAATCTGAATAATTTCATCTCTGGTCATACAAAGCCCTTCCTTCAATAACATCTAGTGTAATTTTACACAAGTTTTCCCAATTTTAAAAGTAATAAGGGTATTCACATAAAAAAAACTGCTATCCCATATAGATAGCAGTTAGATAATTAGATATTTACTTACTGATTTCTGGAGGTACACTACATCCGCCGGAGCAAGATTTGTTCAATTCGCATGCAGCACATTTTCCTTGCTTCGAGCGGTTTATAAATCTTACAAGCGCATAAGCGGCATATCCAAAAATAGCAACTCCAATAACAATGCTAGCAATCATAGAATTTCACTCCTTTTGTTTATACCAGACCAAACAGCTTGCCGCCCTGATAAATAATCAGTGATAAAACATAGGCAATGATTAATGCATACAGAATCGCGAAGGCTGTCCATTTTTTTGAACCTGTTTCTTTATAAATAGTTGCGGTAGTGGCCAAGCATGGAATGTACAATAAAATAAAGACCATAAAGCTGTATGCAGCAAGCGGTGTATAGTAATTTGCCAGCAGCCCCTGCAGACTCGAATCAGTCGGCACAAAATAAATAATGTTCATGGTCGAAATGATTGCTTCTTTGGCAAGGAAGCCGGTAATTAAGGATGCTGCCGCCTGCCATGTTCCAAAGCCAATCGGGGCTAATATTGGGGCAATGACACCGCCGATTGCCGCAAGGAAACTGTCATCCATTTCCACCTTCAGGCCGCCCGGCCCTGCATAGGATAAAATCCAAATGAAAACAGAACCGGCAAATATAAACGTACCTGCTTTACGAACAAAACCCTTGCCTTTATCCCAGGTGCTTCTCCATAAGGATTGAAACTGCGGCAGCCGATATGGCGGCAATTCAATGACAAATAAGGAAGTCTGCGATTTTAACATGGTCGATGAAAAGATTTTTGCTAAGATTAACGCGACTACAATCCCTAATACATATAAGCTTAAGACAATAAAAGCTTTATGGGTCGCAAAAAATGCCCCGACAAATAAGGCATACACAGGCAGACGTGCTGAGCAAGACATTAACGGAGTCAGCAAGATTGTTAACAGCCGTTCGCGCGGTGTTTCGATCGTTCTTGCCGCCATGATGCCCGGAACATTACAGCCAAACCCAATCATCATTGGGATAAATGCTTTCCCGTTCAACCCAACCGATTCCATAATTCTGTCCATAACCAACGCGACGCGGGCCATATAGCCGGAATCCTCTAATAACGATATGAAAAAGAACAAAATAAAAATCTGCGGTACAAAAACAAGAACACCGCCAACCCCCGCAACTAATCCTTCAATAATCAGCGCATGAATAAAGGAAGACGCATGAACAGCCGTCAGGGCTTTTTCAATACCAGCCGCGACCGGTCCTGTCAATAACCCATCCAGTGCATCCGACATCGGCGTCCCCAGCCAATCAAATGTCAGCATAAACATTAAATACATAAGCAATAAGAAGATTGGCATACCAAGATATTTATTGGTGACAATGCTGTCAATTTTTTCAGATAATGGCACGACACCATCACGTTTACTCGTTGTTTCAGCAATAATTTTTTCAATCGCTGCTTTTCTTTTCATATAAATAAAGTTTGGTAATGTTTTTACGTCATACGATTTTTTGATGGACTCTTCCAATTTAGCTGAAATAGCTTCAAGTTTTTCGCCATCCACAATTCGCGTTACGTAATTTTTTACGTATTCATTTCCTTCAAAATACTGAATCGCCAAGAAGCGTTTTGAATGCTCCGTTTTCCCAGCCAGTTCCTGAGCTAGGTCGGCAATTGCTTTTTCCACTTCCACACCATAGTTTACAAGGTTCTTTTTCACCGGCGTAAACGACTTTGTGGAAATAGTATCAACTAATTGATCACAGCCCTTACCGCTTCTGGCGACGACGGGTACAACCGGGACACCCAGTTTTTCCGAAAATTTCTCGGCATCAATCATAATCCCGCGCTGACTAGCGACATCAATCATATTTAAACCAATTAAAAGCGGCTTTTCAAACTCTAGCAGCTGCATAGTTAAATGTAGATTCCGTTCTAATTGAGATGCATCCAATATATTCAATAGCCGATCGACGGAATCGTTTAGAAAAAAGGAAGTGACGACTCCTTCATCTCTTGAAAGCGGGTTTAGTGTGTAGACACCCGGCAAATCTATTAATCTGCCAATATTATTTTTGAAAACGCCAACTTTCTTTTCAACCGTTACTCCGCTCCAGTTGCCCACATACTCATAGGAACCTGTGAGGTTATTAAACAATGAAGTTTTTCCAGTATTCGGGTTTCCAATTAGAGCAATTTCCATTTATATTCTCTCCACTTCAATCTGGACGGCTTCCTTGCGGCGGATACCGACGCATTGGCCGCAGGACTCAATCATAATCGGGCCTCCAAAAGGCATAACGCATTTCACACATATTTCCGATCCTTCGGTAATTCCTAAATCAAGCAGACGTCTTTTCACAAGGTTCCCAACATGGGAAATATCAACAATTTTCCCCTTTTCCCCTGCTTTCAAAGATGTAAACATATATTATCACCCAATCCGTTTTAATTGAGAATGATTATCTTTCTATATTGTCATTTTACACCTAAATTTTTAAAAAAAATATAAAAAGTTGTGACAAAAAAAGAAAAAAAGAAAAGCACTTGGCTTTTCTTCATTAAATGTTATTGATATTTAACAACCATTCTTTTCGGCATAGCCGCAAGGACTAAAACAACGATTATGGCACTGATGATAAAGTTTGGCAGCATATAAGTTCCATTATAAATCAAGGAATACACGGCTACCGGCTGGCCTTTAGGAGCATACTCGCCAAAGAAAGCAATTCCGGAATAAACATGACAGATATACCGAAGCAGGCTTCCCAGGAACGTTCCTATCACGGAATAAACCATCCAGCTTCCTTTATTCCCCTCTTCAAGAGCGTTCTTAACCTGGCGGGCAAAAATTCCGGCAAAGCCGAGAACCGTAAACGCAATAAAATAATCAATAATTCCCTGAATAATCGTGTAGATTTGCGCAAAACCAAGAATGAATTGCAATAATCCCAACAAGAAGCCAGTTAATAAGCCGCCCTTAATTCCCCAGCGATACGCCATAATAAAAACCGGAACCATCGCAATGGAGATTGATCCTCCTTGCGGCCAAATTTTCAAGGACAAAATACTAGCAGCTAAGTCTAATAAATATGCAAGTGCCGAAAAGACGGCAACCTCTGTGATAAAACGTGTACTGCTTCCTTTTTGATTCACACCATTTTCCCCCTTATTTATAAAAAATAAAAAAGCAATGCAAGACGTAAGGATTGTCTGCATTGCTTTCAAATATCGGCAAAACCACATCCCTACGCTAGCGTTAACTAACAGGTTCATAGGGTCAGAACTCGAGCGTTCACTCTCAGCCGCTAATGTGCAGCTCCCCCTGTGGACTATTTACTTGTTTACATAACGAATGATACTACTGTTTAAAAGGTTTGACAAGGAAAATATTACAAACACGTTGCAAATCCGGACCTGTTTTTTTCCCAAAAAAACAGCATCACAGCCCAAACCCAATTTGCATAGTATACAGTAAAAAAATTCCGGGAGTTTCGCCCTATGTTTACTTTAAAGGTTGATCATGAAATTGAGCTTCTTGTCTTTCAACGTCAACATGCCTTACAGCTTTATCAGCTTATCGAGGAGAACCGTGACCATTTGCGAACATGGCTTCCCTGGGTCGATAGCATGACCAATCCTTATCAATTTGAAACTGTGATCCCCCATTGGCTGAATCAATTGGCAGAGGGCAGCGCCTGCAACCTTGGCATCCTTTATAAAGGAAAGCTTGTCGGGTCAATCGGACTTCATCAAATTGACTGGTACAATAAAATGGCCAGCATCGGTTATTATTTAGCCAAGGATGCAGAAGGTCATGGGATTATGATCCGCTCTGTTCATGCCGTGCTTAATTATGCATTTTTTGATTTAGGCTTAAACCGGATTGAAATCCGCTGCGGCGTAAACAACACCAGAAGCCGCGCTATTCCCGAAAAACTAAGATTGCGAAAAGAAGGTATATTAAGGGACGGAGAACATTTGAACGGTTATTTCCACGATATTATCGTATACAGTATGCTAGCCCGCGAATGGCAGCAGCCCTCCTCGTTTTAAACTCTTTCACCAGCTGCCAGATGGCGGCTTTTTTATTGATTTTTTCATTAATTTGCTCAAGAAGCATTTTTTTGAAATAATAAAACTATATACAAATACGGGAAAGCCGTAAGAAGAAATAGATTATTTTGTAAGTGAGGTGGCATACCTTACGCATCGTAAGGTACCCAATGATTTGGATAAATATCTTGATAATAGCTCTGCTCATACTGTTTACTGCATTTTTTGTCGCATCAGAATTTGCGATTGTCAGAGTACGGACAACCAGAATCGACCAATTGGTTGCCGAGGGCAATAAAAAAGCCGAAGCCGCCAAGAAAGTCATTTCCAATTTGGATGGATATTTATCGGCCACTCAGGTCGGAATTACGATTATATCCTTAATCTTGGGGTGGCTTGGCGAACCAACAATTCGAATGCTGTTAAAACCTATCTTGGATTGGCTGGAAATTCCGGCTTCACTAGGGCATATAATTTCCGTTATTTTTTCGTTTATTGTCATTACCTTTGTCCATGTGGTCATTGGTGAATTATCTCCAAAAACGTTTGCAATACAAAAATCGGAGGAAATTATCCTGCATGTTGCCAAGCCAATGATTTTGTTCTATAAGCTGATGTACCCGTTCATATGGGCGTTAAACCACTCAGCCCGTTTTGTTACGGGCCTGTTTGGAATTAGGCCTGCCTCGGAAAATGATATCGTCCTTTCCGAAGAAGAATTACGGCTAATTTTATCACAGAGCTATAAGAGCGGTGAAATTAACCAGTCGGAATATAGCTACATGAATCGGATCTTTGAATTTGATGATCGCATCGCCAAGGAAATTATGGTGCCACGGACAGAGGTCATCACCTTTTCCAAAGATGCCTCTCTTAATGAAATTATTGAAACTGTCCAGGAAGAAGGATACACCCGTTATCCCGTCATTGATGGGGATAAGGATAACATTTTAGGTGTCGTCAATATCAAGGAGGTGCTGACCGACTGCATCCAGCAGAAATGCAGCGGCGAAGAACCGCTTACTACTTACATAAAGCCTGTTATACATGTAATTGAAACTATCCCGATTCAGGAGCTTTTAGTAAAACTGCAAAAAAACCGCTCTCATATGGCGGTTCTATCCGATGAATATGGCGGTACAGCCGGGGTTGTCACGGTCGAGGATATCTTAGAGGAAATCGTTGGGGAAATCAGGGATGAATTTGATTTGGATGAAGTACCCCTTATTCAGAAAAAGGGGGAGAATCATTTTATTTTGGATGGTAAAGTCCTCATCAGTGAGGTCAACGATATTTTAGGCACAACCCTTGAGGACGATGATGTTGATACCATCGGCGGATGGTTTTTGACCCAAAAATTTGATGTCCAAAAAGACGATATACTCGAAAGAGATGGTTTCACCTTTCAAATCAAAGAAATCGACGGCCACCATATCGGCTATATAGAAGTAAAAAAATCACCTGCGTCTCCTGAATAAGGGGACATTTTTTATTTTTTAAATATTTTGACATTAATATTCATATTACCTATAATTCTCCATAAAATATAGTTAACAATGCCTATAATAACCGAAACGTTTGACTGTACGGTTTAAATTCTCTATAATATTGTTAATTTATATATATGTCGAGGTGGTATGATGGGGCTGTTTATCGAATTGGCGAATTAGCGGAAAGAGCAATGGTTTCCAAGAGAACAATTGACTACTATACGTCTATTGGACTGCTCAAAGCAGATCGATCTGAGTCCAATTACCGCATCTATACTGACGAGTCATTACATGATTTAAAGTTTATCGAAGAATGCAAAAGTCTGCATTATCCATTAGACGAGATTAAGAGAAAACTAGAAATACGGAAAGAAGGCAGCATTCAGGCTTCAGAAGTGGAAAAACATGTGTGTACGCTGACCCAGCAAATGCTCAAGCTCCATAATGATTTATTTGACATCATCCCCTTTCTTGAAGAATTGGATGCGAAGCAAAAAGAGAAGCTTTCCAATAACCTGAGTCTGCTTAGAACTGCATTATTGAAATCGCTTTTAAAGGTTTCAAGTTAATCTTTGAAAATACCAGGAGGTGACTACCTTACTCGTCTAAACAACGAGTTAAGGGAACTTATTTGGACATATTTAATTTGGTTTTAATAGCCATTTTAATAGCATTAACTGCTTTTTTTGTAACTTCAGAGTTTGCGATTGTGAAGATTAGAAGTTCAAGAATCGATCAGTTAATCGAAGAAGGAAGTTCGAAGGCCGTTTCAGCCAAAAGAGTGATTTCAAATTTAGATGAATATCTTTCTGCCTGTCAGCTTGGAATTACCATCACGGCTCTTGGGTTAGGTTGGATTGGGGAATCAACGATTGAACATTTGCTTGGTCCTCTCTTCATTTCATTGAATCTTCCCGACAATGCTGTAAAAATATTATCCATTTCGATTGCATTTGGAACAATTACCTTTTTACACGTCGTAGTCGGAGAACTTGCGCCTAAAACATTGGCCATTCAAAAAGCAGAATGGATAACACTTAAGGTAGCTCGCCCGCTCATTCTCTTCTATAAAATAATGTACCCGTTTATTTGGGTATTGAACGGATCCGCTCGAATTATTTCGAGAATCTTTGGGCTTAAACCTGTTTCCGAAAATGAAATCGCTCATACGGAGGAAGAGCTTCGAATTATCTTATCGGAAAGCTATAAAAGTGGTGAAATTAACCAATCAGAGTTCAAGTATGTAAATAAAATATTTGATTTTGATAATCGAATTGCAAAAGAAATTATGGTACCGCGAACCGAAATCGTCTCATTGTCTAAGGACGACTCGCTCGATGCCTTTTTATCAACGATCCGGGAAGAAAAATTCACCAGATATCCTGTAATCGATGGGGATAAGGACCATATCGTTGGGATTGTCAATGCCAAGGAAGTCATGACTGATTTTATCGGAAACGAACAGCTTTCTGCACAAACTCTCGAAGGGTATATCCGTCCAATCATCCGTGTAATTGAAACGATTCCTATTCATGATTTGCTTGTAAAAATGCAAAAAGAGCGAATGCATATGGCGGTTTTAATGGATGAATACGGCGGAACTTCAGGTTTGGTAACGGTAGAAGATATCCTTGAAGAAATTGTCGGGGAAATTCGCGATGAATTTGATATGGATGAGATTCCTGAAATTCGCAAGATCAAGGAAAATCATTATATTATTGATTCAAAGGTTTTAGTGAGCGAAGTCAATGATTTATTGGGCGTCGAAATTAATGACGAAGATGTTGATACCATCGGCGGCTGGATTTTAACCGAGAATTACGATGCCAAAGAAGGCGACGTTATTGCACATGAAACGTACACCTTTAAAATTATTGAAATGGAAGACCATCATTTAAAATATATAGAAGTCATGAAAAGTATAAACGACGGTGAACCAACAAACCTCAAGCAAGTGTCTTTATCCAACTCGGAGGTTCTTTACTAACATAATTTAAACAAACCTTTTACAGGTTTGTTTTTTTTGTCCTTTAAATCAGGACAATTGACTCATTCCAACATTGTCTTGCCTGCATATCCTGCTATCAAGGAGGGGATGAAATTGAACCAAACTGCTATTCTTTTCTTGGCCTGTATTTTGGCTGGCTTCGCCTTAGTTAAAATGCCGACCATTTCATTTTTAGCTAGCCTGTCATCATTATTTCATGTTATCGGTGCACTTGCCATTCTCATTTTCGCACTAGCAACACTTTACCTTGGTGCTAAAGCTTTCTTCAAAAAGCTGTAAGCGCATTCGCCTCTGGATAGAAAAAGACCAGTGTTGAACTGGTCTTTTTTTATTTTGACTTTAAAATCAAAGTTTCTTCTTCTACTTTTGCAATTTTAATAAGGTGGGAATCAAGGCGGCGATTGATATGCTGGATATCATGTATTTGCGATTCCTCAATCCGTTCTAACACTTCTTTAATATCGGATAAGTCGATTTGGTTAACAGCGACGCGATGTTCTATACTATCCATTTTCTCTAATCTTGAAAGTCTTTGTTCAATGTTCTCTAAAGTTTTGTTAAATGTATTTATTAGTGACTTCATGTCGTTTACGTTCTCATTTAATTTCTCAAACTGCTTTTCCATCAACAACATCCCCTTTCATGTGGTTATCATATCACCATTTTCACCATAAAGATGTTACAAAAACAGTAACTCTATAATCAAATGGTTAAAAATGAACTTTTTATTACAATTACCCCCAAAAATAGCTTCATGTGAATATTATCATAGGCAATTTCCAAGAAAAAACGTAATCTTTTAGTAAGTAAGGATAATTCTTTGGAATTGTCACCTCATAGAAAAGGTTGGTGTTTGAATATGTTAATTTCTATTGATGAAAAAGCAGTAACATGGTTTGCAGGAGAATTCGAATACACAAGGCCCTTTAGCGTTCGTCTGTTCCCGCAATATGCCGGCTTTGGCGAAAAGCACAAAGGCTATAGTCTTGCATTTTCAATTGAAACACCATCAAACTCTGGGTTCTCGAAAGAAGTTAATGGAATGAACTTCTATATAGAAGAAAATGATTTATGGTTTTTTGAGGATACCGAAACCTATTTATCCGTTGATGATTTCCTTAAAGAGCTACACGTGATATACAAGGATGTAAATTAATCTTCGAGAAGCATATTAAAAGGTATCCAGCCAGATGGATACCTTTTTGTTTTATCCAAAAACCCTCGACATTATCACCAAGAAATGGCAGAATTTTATGAGATGGATATAATAATTTTATAATACAACCATATAAAATAAGGGGGGCATGAACATTTTAATTTGGACGATTTTAGGGATTGGAATAGGCGGAGCTGCCATTTATTTATTCTTAAAACTTACTGGCCATAAAAAGGAACATAAGGTTCCAGTCAAAGGTACAACGGAGGAAATACAACATCCGATTATTGATGCAACGTTAGAAGAAATAAAAAATAGCGTTCGTGATTTTTCAAACAGATTACCTAAAGGGGTTTACAGAACCATACTTGTCAAGGAGGATCACTCCATCGATTTTAAACAGCTTGCCCATCTTCTTGGCGGGATTCCTGAAAGAAAATACTATATGTCGAAGGAAACCTATGAGATATTTGAAGAACACGAAAAGCATATCCCGGGGGAAATGGACATTGTCCAAAAAGCAGTCGACCTATATGTCAAGGAGCACAATGAATATCCGATGCTGCCGTTTGACCCGGAGCGTAGAGTAAATTATTATCAGCTAATCCAGGACAAATATTTAAAATCAGCTCCAGAAATACAATTCTATATTACTGATTTAGATGGGCTGATTACCCACAAAAAGCCCGCGAAAAAAACCTCCTCTTAAGCCTACGAGAAGGTTTTCTTCTTTCTCAACAAGAATAGGATTTTTAGATAGGTTTTTTTTTGCTTTTTTTTCTACAATATTGAGATAATAGCATTATGACTTTATCTTTATGAAAAAATGAGGGGTACAATAATGGTTAATAAGAAAACAAATACACGACATCTGGCTACCATTTCATTAATTATTATGGCAGCCGGATTTCTTGCTACAATTCCCATGCCGCCATCCATTTGGAGAACAGTTCTCCAAGGCGGTTTTGAAGCAGGGCTGGTAGGTGGCCTTGCCGACTGGTTTGCCGTGACGGCCCTTTTCCGGCATCCGCTAGGGCTGCCAATCCCGCATACTGCACTTTTGCCGAAAAATCGCAGTAAAATTATCGCAAAAATCATCTCGATGCTGGAAAATGATTGGCTGACGAAAGAAAGTATCCAGCAGAAAATAAACAATTTCCAGTTCACGGAGAAAATTTTTTCACTCATCAATGAGGAAATACACGGAGACAATCTAAAAAAGAATAGCATTAAGGTTATTAAACATTTAATTAAGATGGTAAACCTGCAAAAAATTGCCCCGGTCATTGAAAAGGAGCTAAAATCTCAGCTGAATAGCTTAGATACAAAGCATTATCTCCCTCTCCTGATTGACCAGGTTACAGTCAGAAAATATGATGAAAAAGCACTTGATTTGGTACTGAAGGAAATTGATGTTTGGGCCAAAAAGGATAGCACTAAATATCGTCTCGGCGGAATTGCTGTGGAGATGATTGAAAATATTCCAGCCGACGGGATTATGCAGTTTGCGATCCGATCATTTAGCAATCTGGTGAATGAGGAAAAGCTGGGCAATATCATCCAAAATCTAATCATTAAGGGTGTCGATAGCTTCCGTGACCCCTTTAACCAAAACAGGCAAACCCTATTGATTCACATTCACCAGAAACTTGAGAGCCTGAAAAGTGACGAAAAAATGTATGAAGAATTGGAACGCTTTAAATCCCAATTGATAACAAAATGGGAACCTGAAGAAAAAATCAACGAATTCCTGGCGAATGCTCAAGCTAAAGCACTGGATTTTGTTGAAGACCCTATTTTCTACGATGAATATCTTCTTCCTTTCATAAAGGACGGACTAAGTGAATTCGGTTCAAATCAGGAAAAGATGGGACAGCTTGAAGCTTGGATTAAAATGCAAATTGCCGGGTTTGTTGATAAAAACCATTCCAAAGTCGGCAAACTGGTCGAAGAAAATCTTGAAAAGCTGGATAATAAAACGCTCATCCACATGATTGAAACCAATGTAGGAAAAGACCTGCAATGGATTCGGGTCAATGGAGCATTGTGTGGTTTTCTCATCGGGCTGGCGCTAGTTGGAATAAAAGCATTGTTTTAAATGTAAAGCACCTTTCGGGGTGCTTTATTTTTATTACTTTAGTACCAGAGTAAATCCGTTCTCGTCCTCGAAAATGATAGTTCTACAATGAAATAGTCCTACATATTTACTACTATAGTCATTATTTTTAAGGGAGGTAGGTAGGAAAATGGGTGTAAAGTTTATTAAAGTTTCTGTTTGCTACTTTGTCATTGGAGTATGCCTTGGAATGTACATGTCGATGACGGAAAACTTTAATTTTACTCCAGTTCATGTCCATATTAATTTATTAGGATGGACAGCGATGACGCTTGCCGGTCTTATTTATGTTGCCTTTCCTCAAGCCGCGGAAACCACATTAGCAAAAGTTCACTTCTGGCTTCATAATATTGCCCTTCCTGTCATGATGATCTCACTGGCACTGCTGGTTTCAGGTAATGAGTCTTCCGGTCCAGGTGTTGCTGCTGGCGGAACATTAATGGTCCTCGGTATCATCCTTTTTGCCATCAATATCCTTAAGAATGTAAAAGCAAATTAATATTCTGGCCAAACATAATAAATTTCCTGCATTTATTCTGATAGTCCTTCTAAAATTTCAATAAAAAGCGCTGCGGGCTTTTCCGCAGCGCTTTTTAAATGAAATTATGGTTCAAAGCTTTGAAGGTTATCTTTTCTTATTTTCATATAGTCTGCAGGAGCCTTCTTCAAATCATAATCGTAAATGGCCCCTTCCCAATCCCCATACATTGGATTTGGAAAGACGATAAACTTACTGCCGAACTCGGCATTTATTCTGTCAACTGACTTCATCCTATCTGCAGCGGATAATTGATCAAATCCTTTAAAATCCCCGAGATTATCCCCAAATAACAGGACAATATCGTAATCTTTCGCTACCTGTTCACGCCGTATTTCCTTGCCGATTTCTTTTTCCTGCTGTAATAAAACATGCTCCTTATCCGCTTTCGGAGCGCCGACCATTTGTAAATTTTTGATGGTCACTTCCTTGTGTGCTTCCTTGCGGTTGGAAATATAGAAGATCTCCACTCCCCTTGATTCGGCATACTTCAGGAAATCCAGCGCACCTGGCAGAGGCTTTGCTTCCGCCCTGTTAAACCAATCACTCCAATCAATGGGGTCTCCTTTTCCGGTTTGAACCATCCAGGCATGATATGGACTGTTATCCAGTACCGTTTCGTCAATATCAAGCACGATCGCTGGTTTTAACCCATTCCTTTTAGGCTTTTTGGAAAGAATTTCATCCAGTCTTAGTTTCCCAAGGTAGTACCCTTGATAATATAATGCCTTTGCCTCACCAGACTTTTGAAACCATAAGACTGACATGGTATTCTGCCCATACAGGCTTTCAAGCGGACTTTTTTCAGTCTGCGCTAAGCCAAGTGAATTTGGGAAAATCAATAAATACAAAGCAGCAGCAAATAACATGGTCAGTTTCCTCAATGTACATACCTCCTTTACGCATATAATTTTAGTATGCGAAAAAAATTAAGCATTCAACCTTATCTTGTAATTTTGTAAAATAAAACAAAGAGCATTATATAACAGAAAAGTTTTCCTACATAAATGGAGGTCAACAAATTGGAAGGTAATCGATATGACCCTTTTAAGGCTGCTTTTGATAGTTTAGATGAATTTGCCGACATGATCAGCCAGGTGCTTAAATGCCCGATTACGATTGAAGATGCGAACCATCGTCTGCTTGCCTATAGCACCCATGACGAGCGAACGGATCCAGCACGAATTTCCACCATTATTGGCCGCAGAGTACCTGAAAAGGTTATTAATCAATTATGGAAAGAAGGAACCATTCCTGCCCTGCTTAAAACCAAGGAACCAATTCGGGTAAAAAACATGGAGGATATCGGTCTTGGTCATCGGGTCGCGATTTCGATCTGGAAGCAGGATGAGGTATTAGGATTCATTTGGGCCCTTGAAATCGATCGGTCATTAACAAACGAGGATTTTACCTTATTAAAAAATGCTGCGGACGCAGTCAAAAACAAACTGCTGCAGCTTCAGACCAGAAAAAATAAAAAGGAAGAACGTACCCAGGAATTCTTTTGGAAACTGTTAACCCGGCATTTGAACTCATCTAGGGAAATTATGGAGCACTTCCATTCTCTACAAATAACTCCCGCTAAATTCTTTGCCGTGCAGGTTTACAAACTGCCGCACAACATTACAACCAAAGATGAACAGGCTATTTCCTATTTATTAAAGACAACTCAGCGGGTCAAAATTTTGCTTTATGCCATTGATTGCAACCTGCTGATCTTACTGGCCGCAGCTGATTATTTTGAAAACCCGATCCAAGAACTAGATCAATTTGCAAAAATGTTTGCTGCAAAATTAGATGACCGATTCGGAATTAAAGAGATTACCCCCGCCTGCAGCGGCATTTATGAGGATTATTCAAAAATCAGCAAAGCTTACGACGAGGCAAATGCTGTAATAACGGTAAAAAACAAATTCCCTAAGGAAACAAAAGACATCATTAACTATCAAAAATTGGGGATTTATCAGTTATTTGATTTGCTTTTAGAAAAAAGAAGAAATGAAGAATACGAGAACTATTCCTTAAAAATGCTTCACGAATATGATCAAAAACATAACAGCAATCTCATTGAAACATTGGAGAGTTTCTTAAACTTTGATGACAATATAAACGATGCAGCGAAGGATTTAAATGTCCATGCCAACACTTTGGCCTATCGCTTAAAGCGAATCTCCGAAATTGGCGACATTAATTTTAAAGACCCTAATCAAAAAATGATGCTCTACCTTGATTTAAAGCTTAATAAATACAAGGGGATTTAAACAAAACTTTTTGTGAAAATCCCCAAAAAGTTAAAACATTATTTTTCTTTCCTGACAAAGAAATTCTTCCCTAAACCTTTTATACTTTATCCATAGGATTTTTGATTGAAGATTAGGGAGGAATTAACAAGATGATTATCGGGGTACCTAAAGAAATAAAGAATAATGAGAATCGAGTAGCACTTACTCCAGCAGGTGTTATTTCATTTATTAATGCCGGCCACACGGTTTTAATCGAAAAGGACGCCGGAATTGGAAGCGGTTTCAATAATGAATCGTACGAAAAAGCCGGCGCCGAAATTATTAATAGCGCCGAACAGGTCTGGACAAAAGCGGATATGGTTATGAAAGTCAAAGAGCCGCTCGCTAGTGAATATCAATACTTCAGGCAAGGGCTGATTTTATTTACCTATCTGCACCTTGCTGCTGAGCCTGCTTTGGCACAGGCACTTAAAGATAAGGGCGTCATTGCAATTGCCTATGAAACCGTATCGGTAAACAATACACTTCCATTGCTAACGCCGATGAGTGAAGTGGCTGGCCGAATGGCTGCCCAAATCGGAGCCGCATTCCTGCAAAAAAATAACGGCGGCCAAGGGATTCTGCTTGCCGGTGTACCAGGAGTAAACCGCGGAAAAGTAACCATCATTGGCGGCGGTGTTGTCGGAACAAATGCAGCTAAAATGGCCATCGGCTTAGGTGCTGACGTAACGATTATTGACCTAAGTGCGGACCGCCTGCGCCAGCTTGATGATATTTTCGGAAATCAAATTAAAACATTAATGTCCAATCCATATAATATTGGAGAAGCGGTTGCTGAAGCTGAACTGTTAATTGGGGCAGTGTTAATTCCAGGTGCAAAAGCGCCTAGGCTTGTCAAAGAAGAAATGGTGAATGCAATGAAGCCGGGGGCCGTTATTGTTGATGTGGCAATTGACCAAGGCGGCATCGTCGAAACAATTGATCACGTAACTACCCATGATAACCCAACCTTTGAGAAGCATGGAGTTATTCACTACTCTGTTGCCAATATGCCAGGTGCGGTTCCTAGGACCTCTACCATTGCCTTAACGAATGTTACGGTTCCTTATGCCCTTCAAATTGCGGGTAAAGGCGTTTGTAAAGCGATTTCGGAAAACCCAGCATTGAAACTTGGCGTAAACGTGGCAAACGGAGAAATCACTTACGAGGCAGTTGCCCACGATTTGGGATATGCTTATGTCCCTGTTGAAATCGCATTAGAAAAGGAACTTTCCTCAAAATAATCATACGCCTGCTTACAAAAAGGAAATCCCCTTTTAACTTACGGGATTTCCTTTTTTCATTTTTCCATATACACTGGGTCTGCCAATTGAGTGATATTCGATTGGATATTTTTCGACGACATCAAGATGAAAGCAATTTCTTCCATCAAAAACAATCGGCTGTTTCATGAGTTCAGAAAAGGTGTTTAGGTTAATCGTTTTAATTTCCTCCCAATCCGTTACGACCAACGCCAAATCAGCCCCCCTAAGTGCTTTATTTAGTGAATTTGTATAGGAAATGAGCTCCCCTAATTCCAATTTGGCATTCTCTATTGACACAGGATCAAAGGCAATGATTGAGGCCTCCTCCTTCACCAACTGCCTTGCCAGCTTGATTGCCGCACTCTCACGGACATCATCTGTATCAGGTTTATAGGCAAGTCCCAATATCGCTACTCTCTTCCCTTTTAAATTAGAAAATCTTGTCTGTGCCTTATGAAATAGTCGTAATTCCTGCCTTCGATTAATCTGCAATGCTTCCTCCAGCAGTTTGTTTGGCTCTCCTGCCTTTTGGGCCATATTAACAAGTGCCTCGGTATCTTTCGGAAGACATGAGCCGCCAAAACCGATGCCGGCATTTAAAAACGACAGCCCAATCCGATTGTCCATCCCCATTCCCATTGCTACATCTTCAATATTTCCTCCGATTTGTTCGCAGTAATTGGAAAGGGCGTTCACATAACTAATTTTCAAGGCCAAAAATGCATTAGCAGCAACCTTAATTAGTTCTGCACTGCTTGTATCTGTTTTCATAATTGGAATGCCAAATGGCTTATATAAATCCTCTAAGCAATTTAGGGCATACTCACTCTCCGAACCGATAATAATCCTGTCCCCATGAAACATATCGTGAATAGCTGAACCTTGACGAAGAAACTCCGGGTTTGCCGCAATGTGGAAATTAAGCTTTTGGGGACTGTTTAAGTTAATCCATTCCTTAATCTTTTCACTAGTTCCGGCTGGAACGGTACTTTTCGTTACAATAATGACATCTGGACGAACAATGGATTGGCCGATTTCGATTGAAACTTGGTTAATATATTGCAAATCTAACAATCCATCTTTTGTTTTTGGCGTTCCCACAGTAATAATGATGATTTCCGCATCTTTATAGCCCTCAGAAGAACTAGCTGTAAATGAAATCCTGCCCGCCTCTAAATTTCTCTTTAGCATCTCTTCCAAGCCAGGTTCATAAATCGTTGATTTTCCTTTTTTGAGGATTTCAACTTTAGTCGATTCTTTATCAACACAAATGACCGAATGACCAATCTCCGCTAAACAAACCCCTGTGACTAGTCCAGCATATCCTGTTCCTGCAATCGCAATTTTTTTCAATGCTTAAGTCCTTTCTATTACAACCATTAATGGTCGATCCATTTATATAAGGTTATTTCGTTATAAACTGGGTCATAAAGCTCTCTTGACTTGAAGCTCTTCAGCTTTTTTAACTTCCCCTTAACGGAACCCCCCTGTGAAACAAACCCTTTTACTACTTTATCCGTCAGCAGCACCGTTCTTCCTTGATAGTATTTTGTTTCCATTTGAAATAATTGGTACGTGTTAATCCTTTTGTGGGTGTACGGTGCATGTAAATATTGCAATACCCGTGTTTCCTCCCATGTGTATAGAATAACCGGTTCATTCATTTTTTCAATATACGCATTCATTTGATAAACGGCAGGCTGTTCAGCCGCTTCCGCTTTTAATAACTCCACACTTTTTACAGCTTGAACTCCAAGCAAAATAACGGCTATGACGGTGATGAACCAGGGAGTCCTTTTTGCGAACAGCTGAAAACAAAGATAGAAAATAAGCAGAACCGCAAGCGGGAGGATATGCCTTGGTTTCTCAATATTTTGTGCCAGCAGTGCCCATAAAAAATAACTGAAAAACAACAGATAAATTAAATTCACAAAAAGCTTTCTTGCTTCATGCTCGAATTTGGGTCTCCTGCTAACTCCTATCTTTATAAACAAGCAAAGATAAATAACAGCAATTATGTAATCTTTTGCGGCAATACCTGTCCAAAGAATATTATCCCATAAAAATATCGAACATCTCTTTAAAAAACTAATCTCAGATGTTTCGACTGCTCCGCCCCAATCTGTGAAATGGCCACTTGTAAAGGCTAAAGAAAGCTTAATAAAACCTGTCAGACTTCCTTCAGAGATGATCAGAGCGACAACCCAGCAGGCCTGAAAGACAAGCCCAAAGAGAGCATAATAACCGGCCTCTTTTAATGTTAGAAGCCCATTTTTCCATTTCCAATAAAACAAGAACAAGATGCCCAATGCAAACGGCAGATAGGAAAGACGGATACCTAGCATGATACTTAAAATGCCTAATGGCAATAAAATAAGGGAGGAATTGTGTCTTTCCATAGCTAATGTAAGACCCCAAACATACCACCAAAGGACAGCGAGCGCCGCCCCTTCTGACATCGGCTGATTGACCATGATCACAATATAGGTTTGCGAAAAAATGATCGCCGTTGCCAGCCATGAAAAGTGGACAGGCAGTAATTTTCGAAAGAGCCGATAAATCGGAAATAGCGAGCTGGCATAAGCCAGGATATTAAACATGGTCAGGGCCTCTGCTGGATTTTCTAAAAAAGGATAAAGGATTTTTCCACCCAATATAAAGAAGGGATATCCAGGAAAATGGGGCTGCATAGCCATTAAATCAAAACGAATCAACGCCAGGGAAAAATCCACCTGATCCCAGGTTGAGGCGAATGGATTTAAAAAATAAAGCTGGGAGGCAATCACAGTTATGATCGTTACCATGCTTAACACCATTAGAAATCCACGCTTGAATCCTGTTAACTTCATATAATCACCTGCTTTTGGTAAGAGAAAAAGTACAAGGCGTCCGCCTTGTACTTTTAAGTTTCGCTGAACTATTTTGCCTGTGGTTTAAGCAGTTTGGCTGATTTGGCCGCTTCTTCCTTTTTTGCTTTTACCGGAGCATTTTTTGATGAAGTAAGCAATAAAATAACGACAAAATAACCAATATAGGCAAGTACCTCTTCAATCGAAGGCATCGATGAATAGCCGAATAATGCCTTCAAAAAGATGCCAAAATCCCCAGAAAGGAGCGGCGCAGTACCATGATCACGAAGATAATGGCTATAGTCAATCGGATGCTCAGGTAAAAACCAGGTAAGGTCATATACATGTGGAATGACACTACCGATAATGTTTAAATCCTGCATCATCGAAATCGCCTGTACCAATAACCCTGCGGAAATTAAAATAATAAATGCACCCGTCAGTTTAAAGAAAGTGCTTAATGGAATTCTCATTGTTCCTTTAAAGAAGAAATACGAGACGACAGCGGCAATGATCACCCCAGTTATTGCACCCCAGCCCTGCATTGCAGCGCCAATGTTACCGCCGGTAATTGCAGCAAAGAAAAATACCGTTTCAATTCCTTCTCGAAGGACGACCAGAAAGGAATGAATGACCATGCCAACAACGTTGCCGGTCGTAATAAACTTATTCATTTTCCCTTCCATGTTTCCTTTTAAATCACGAGCATGACTGGCCATCCAAAACACCATTTGCGTGAGGAGGACGGTTGAAACGAGCATAATCCCTATTTTCAGATACATCTCGCTTCCCATTGCCGCAAATCCAGTAAACACTACCTGGAATAACAGGGCCGCCCCGAAGCTCGCCAGGACGGCAAGGCCTGCTCCCAACCAGACATATTTTGTGTATTGCTTTTGGTTCACTCTTTTTAAATAGGTCGTAATAATCCCGACAATGAGCAATGCCTCTAAAACTTCCCGAAATGTTATCAGCAGCGCTTGAATTTCCACAGCCGCCTCTCCTCTCTCCAAAGGTGTCTTTTCGTTTTATTATTTCCTTCTTCTTCGAACAACAAATATGACAACTGCAATGATCACTGCAGCAATTAAGATCAGCGGAATCCAATTTCGAATATTCGAAACATCTGTCCAATCCTTTTTTCCGCCAGCATTAGATTCTGTAGCACTCTCAGAAAAATGTCCTACATCAAGGCTTTTTATTTTAAATTCTGTTTTTAAGGTATCCAAAATCTCATCTTTATTTTGCTTAAAGGAATCTAGACTGGCTTCCTTTTTCCCTACGCCAAACAAACCGGGGTTCCCCAATGCTTGAAGTGCCTGATCAAAATCCGCTCTGATTTTCTTATCGTTTTCCGGATGCTCAGCTTCAACCTTTGGTGACAATGCTTCGTATGTAGCAAATCCTTTAGCAAGGAGTCTTTTCGTAGTCTCATATTCTGAAAAATTATTTTCAATACTATCAAGCCGTCTCGCGATATTTAAGACAAGAAGCTTTTCCATATTATCGGTTAGCGCCTGTTTATCTTCATCAGCCAAGTTTTTCAGAATAAGCTTTGAAGGCTCAGGCCCCATATGCATATCAATTTCTTCTTGAACCGATTCATAAGACTTTTTTGCAGCTGTAAAATTTGGAGGATTCTCATCAAGCTTTACGAGCATTTCTTTGTAAACTTCAGCAACCTTCTCTTCGTTGGGGTCACCATAGGAATAGGCCTCCACCCCGCGAATGGAAAGGGCATTTATGATTAAAAAAGTAATGAAAAACAATACTGAAAATTTCTTCATTAAAAAATTTCCTCCTCCACTGATAATGATAATGATTATCATCCTCGCTGTCAATCCAATAAATTAGAAATTCACATAAATAACATAATTATAATACTTATTAATCTTTCTTATTATTCATTAACGGAAAAACACTGCCTTGTTCAAGATAAACCCTTCTCTTTTTAACAGGCCTTGTCATCTCTTTGATAATGGCCGGCAGGACTGAGGTCATATAAGCCTTAAACTTAATAAATGATTCTCCTGCTTTTCGGACCTGATAATGAATAGGAATTTCTTTCATTCGAAATCCTTTTCTTATTAAATTTAATGTAAGCACTTGGGCATAGTTATAATCATGAATGATTTCTGCCTCCATCATTGCCTGTCTAGAAAAAGCCCGCATGCCGGATTGGCCATCATAGATCCATTTCCGCAGTAAGAGTGCTTGAAGCAGCGTAAAACAATAATTTCCGAGTCTCCGGTTCCACTTCATCCCTTTAATTGTTCCCATAAACCGTGACCCCATAACATAGTCACTGGTTCCAGTTAGAATGGGTTCAATTAATTCAGGAATTTGCTCAGCAGGATACTCATTATCCGCATCAATCATGACACCAATATCAGCCTTTTTCTCTACACAAAGCTCCAATCCTTTTCGAACAGCTGCCCCTAATCCTTGATTCTTTTCAAATGTATAGATATGATCCGCTCCAGCCCTTAGGGATTGTTCAACCGTTTTATCACTGGAGCCATCATTTACAACTAAAACTTCTACTTGCACACGTGGATTAAAATTTCTAGGTATCTTTTTAATAACCTCCGCGATTGACTCTTCCTCATTATGAGCTGGAAGAAATACGATCACCTTTTGCTGCATCATTTATTAATACTTCCTTCCTAATTGCTTCGTTTAATACTGGCCCACGAGCTTTATTTGGAAACGGCGCCCCTAATAAATAGGAAATCGTTGAAGCAAGGGAAACCAGGCTGTGCTTTTCTTCGACCACCTTGCCGCTCTCAATGGCCGGTCCGTACATGAAAAATGGTACAAACCGTTCTCCTTCATCGAGGTGACCGTGCCCGCCAATACCATCCGCCTGGCCATGATCCGCACAAACGATGAACGTGTAATTTTCCAGCATTCCTTTTTCCTTCAGCCAATCATAATACTCCTTGACTAGCGCATCGGCTTCCTCAATCTTTTGAATATATTCGTCGTATAATACTCCTCGGCTATGGCCGGTTTGGTCGGTACTGATCAACTGGACGATTTGCAAATCGGGATTTTTTTCCTCCATAATCAACTTTGCTCTCTCGATAATTTTTCGATCGACAACATCGTTATGCATGACCGCCGTGAACGTATCAACATCACTGCCAAACGAATCCACCAGATGGGCAACTGCCAAAAGAGACCCCTTTTTACTAACCTTTCTTAAACTATCAAAGACGCTTTCGACCTTAATTCCCAGCTTCCACACCATATTGGATTTAATCCCATGTTCAAATGGATAGGTTCCGGTAAACATAGACGAAAAACAAACAACAGTCCGAGCAGGGTATACCGTTTCCATCCGGGCATATTCAGTACCATTTTTTCTTAAGAAATCAAGAAACGGTGTATTCGCTTCCTCAAACCTTTCCTTTCTCATCCCGTCAATGACCATCACAATCACTTTTTGATTGATTTCCCTTGAGGTTGCCACAACATTAGAGGTGTAGGTTGGAATAACCTTTGGCTTCCAATCGAAGAGATTTTTGTGAAGAATCCATGAAAATAGAAAGACTCCTACATAAAACAGGATAAGCTGTCCGATTTCAGCCCCTGACCATGTATGTTCTGAAAGCGAAAAATTCCATAGGGATAATAATAAAAGAAACTTTGGCAGCTGTTCCTGGGCATTGCCACTGGTAGAATCGCTATTTTTCAAGACAAGCTTCCAAAAGCGGGTAAAATTAAGCCATGAGGTTCCAATTCGTAAATGATAATAAAAGGTGCCCCAAAAAAAGACGGTAAAGAAAAAATATAATCCTACTGCCGTAAAGAGTAATCCTAGATTCACGTTGTTCCAAATAATAAGATAGGCAACTAGCGGAATCCATAAATAATTTCTTAAAAATAACGGAAAATCAAATACGTAATAGATCACAAGCAATGGCAAAATGGCTAACAAGCCTAGCAAAAAATCGGCTAGGAAGCCGGACTTTCCAAAGTTTGCAACCGAGTAAATCACCATTGTCCCAACTGTAAAAATTGGTGTAAAGGGCTTCCCTTCATTCAAAAGATTCCAGCATCTTGCTGCTGCTTTTTCAAAAGATGATGCTTTTTTCATTCTTATAATCCTCTCCTTACTAGGATTTCTTTAATTTGTTTGATTTTTGACACAGGGGAATGGAGGAGCAGCAACATTCCAGCCAAATAAGAAAAGACAAATTTATAGCTGTGACTGACAATGGCTGCCATATAGCCGTCTTTAACAGAAAAATGAAAAGTCGTTAATGCAGCCGTCATGACAGATTCATATGTAGAGATGCCACCAGGTGTAATTTGAAAAATTTGTCCGCCAACGGTAATCGAGTTAACCCAAATAGCCTTAAATATCGAAAGTCCACTGCCCATGGAAGCAGTAACGCCCCATATTACCGCGCCTTCTAGTGCCCAGCTTACGGCAATCATAAGAAAAATAAGCAAGGCTTTCCTTCCTGATAGGTTGGTTTTAACTAATTGGATTTGCCTGTGAACAAACCTGGGGAGAAACCTCCACAACAGGATGCCTCCTACTAGACAAGCAATGGCTGAAATAACAATGAACAGGATTGAATACCGGAAAACAAACGCCTTTGCAAAAACAATCAAGCCAATAAAAGAAAAAAACAAGAGCATAGCCAAATCTATAGAGCGAAGGACGACCACGGATTGGAGGGATTCCCCCGGGCTCACCTGTTTTTCTCTTAAAGACAAAATGCCTATCCTTACAGCATCGCCAAGCTTGATTGGGGTAATATGGTTAACGAATAGACTTAAGAGCACTCCCTCGAGGCAGCTATTAAATCTGACTCTATTCCCAAAATACAATTTCCAGGCTTCGGCCCTGAGTATAAACGATAAACTATAGCAAATCGTCACCCCAATAATCAGATAAGGGCTCTCCCAAAAGAACCGTTTCGTTTCTTCTAAAAATTCTCCAACATGAAAATAGCGGATGGACAAATAAATAAAGATTCCAAAAAGAATGACCCCTGCTACGTATTTAAATCTCTTTTGCATGCGCCTTTGCCCATTCAATTGTTCTGCTCAGTCCATCAGTAAATGACATAGACGGGTGAAAGCCAAGCTCGCCCTTAGCCTTCGAAATATCTGCCCATGTTGATTGGACATCGCCCTGACGAAAGTCATCATGTTTGACCCTCATTCCGGGGAAAAAACCACGCAGCTGCTCGATTAACTCTTCAATCAGGATTGGGCTGCCTGAACCAATATTAAAAATTGCGTATTGATCCTTTTGCTGAAACGCACTAATGATTCCTGCAACGCAATCATCAATATATGTATAGTCCCTGGCTGTTCTGCTGCCAAATATGACGATTTCCTGGTCAGCCATCAACTGTTTAATAAATTTCGTGATCGCCATATCCGGACGTCCCCATGGGCCATAAACTGTAAAAAAGCGGAGAATCGATACCTGATAATCATAAATGGTCGAGTAGGCATGACAAAACGCTTCTGCGCCGTACTTAGCCGCCGCATACGGGGAAACGACTGTTCCATTAGCCATGTCTTCTTTTAACGGGATGTTTTGCTGGTCACCGTAGACGGACGATGACGAAGCGAAAATAAACTGCCTGGCACCTGCTTCACCAGCCAATCTTAATGCGTTAATAGTTGCCTTGATGTCATAATCCACATACTCATTCGGAACCAAAATCGAATTGGGGACTCCTGGAATGGCAGCTAGATGAATGACCGTATCAGGCTTAAATAAATGAAAAAGGTCTTTTACTTCCCCTTCATGATGAATCAGGCTCTTCTGATAAAAGGAAAATTCCCCGGCATGTTTGATCATTTCAAGCTGCCGCTTTTTCCTTTCAACGGAGTAATACGGGTGTAATTCATCAATAATGAGCACTTGGTGCCCTTCTTTTATCAACCTGCTTGATAGGTGAGAACCAATAAACCCTGCTCCACCAGTGACGATTATTTTCAAGTAAAAACACCTCTACAACAGAGTAATATTCCCATTTTCTCATAACCGAAAACAAAAGGAAAAACCTTGCGTCTTTAACCAAGGTTTCTCCTTCAAGATTATTTCGCTTTGTCTATAATGCTGTTAAGAGAAGCAATAAGTTCGTCAACCTGTGTTTCCCCGGCAGCTTTATCTTTCGCTTTTGCCGTTTCCACATATTTTTGCGCTTTTTCCGTTAAAGACTTATACTCAGCTTCGCCAATAAGACCTTTGATATCATCACCGATAACATCTATAAATAGAGCTCCCTCTAAGCCAGTGATGACTCCTTTATCTTCACCAATCGCTTCTTTACTTTCTTTGTATTCATCAATGGCAATTTTCGCAAAGCCACGAACAAATGCTTTATTAACAGCGGCTGGATCAATTGTTTTGGCATCTGTTTCAAGATTAAATTGCTTTTCAATTAATAAAGTTTCAGCAGCAGCATGCTTGTTTAAGTAAGTATAAATGGATTGGAAGAAAGCCCATCCTTCAGCCTGTTCAACCTTTGCAAGAGCAGCATCCTTCTGTGCTTCAGCTGCTGCTTTTGTTGCGTAGCCGTTTGGAAGCGCACCGGTTGCAAGATAGAAGGTCTTCATTAACGTCTTATCAATTACTTGCTTACCTAAGTTTACTGCCAGTTGGTCATTATTCTTAATACCATTTTCTACTTCGCTAAAGCCGCCCTCAATGGCGCTTACCATGTTTGTTCCATAGGCAGCATCACGCTTTTCAACAGTCGATTTGATAATGGCATAGAATTCTTTTGCTTCTTCAACCTCTTTATTCACTTCTTCTGTTTTACCCCAGTTTTCACCAATTTCCGTGAATTCATGTTTGATTGTTGTATAGAATACCTTTTGCATTAATTTATCAAAAATTTGCCTTACAACCACTTTGTCCATGGATCCGTCTTTACCTGCTGCTAAAGAGGCTGTAATTTTTTCATCCAGAGTATCTTGGAATTCCGCATCACGCTGTTTAACTAATTCTTGTAAATTAGCTTTATACAATTCTGTTACTTTATTAAAATCTACTTCTTTGCCTTCTTTGGCTTTATCAAGCTCAGCAATAGCTTCTTTATAGGTATCTGCATAGTTTGCTTCTTCTTTTTCTGCAGCTTCTTTCTTTTCAGCCTGCTTTTCTGTATTCTCAACCTTTGGCTTGTTTTCTGTCTCTTCCGCTTTTCCACATGCACCAAGAATAAGTGAGATGGCTGCAAGTGATGTAATAAGTTTCAATTTTAGTGACATGTTGTAACTCCCCCGATTAATTTGGTTATGTAAACCATTTATTTGATAATGATTATCATTCACACTTTGATTATAGAGAGAATGATTCTCAATGTCAACGTTCATTTTTTAGTTTTCACAAAATATACACTTTTTATTAGGTTTATAAAAAAGACTGCCCTTATCTAACTATTAAGGCAGTCAACTTTTTAAAAATTATATTTTGGATAACCAATGAACTTAAAATCTTTTCCGATTGGTGTAAAGGAACAGTCTGTTAATTCAACTGCATCACGCATTTTCTCAATGCCTGTTCCCTCAAGAAATGTCGGGGCATTATGGCCTCCGATTAACTTCGGAGCAAAATACAATACCACTTTATCAATCAGTTTTTTTTCAAGGAAAGAAGCATGAACCGCCCCTCCCCCTTCAATAAACACCGAGGAAATGAGATTTTCTCCCAAAATACGTACAACTTCTTCTGGGCAGACACGGTTTACCCCATTTGTTTGAAAAACTTTGATTCCCAAGTCCTCTAAACTTTTGCGCTTTTCCTGATCATATTGTTCACTGGTAAAAATCCAGGTTGGGGCAAGATTGTCCGTAACCACTTTAGCATCCAGCGGAATTTTTAAGGTGGAATCTAAAATAACCCGGAGCGGATTCCGTCCATTCGGAATGCGTGCCGTTAATTCCGGATCATCTTTTATGACAGTATTAATTCCCACAAGAATCGCCATATGTTCATTTCGCAACTGATGGACATCGAGTCTTGCTTCCTCGGAGGTAATCCACTTGCTGTCAGAGGTGTGTGTAGCAATTTTTCCATCCAGGGTGGATCCAGCTTTCATGGTCACAAATGGCGTTTTTTGAACGATAAACTTATTAAAAACCTCATTCATTCGGTTGGATTCCGCTTCCCGAACGCCGATTATAACCTCAATTCCGGCATCTTTAAGAATTTTAACGCCATTGCCCGCTACCACCGGGTTCGGGTCGAGGGTTGCGATGACCACCTTTTTAATCCCTGCTTCCACTAAAGCAACAGCACAAGGGCCTGTCCTTCCGTAGTGGGAACATGGTTCAAGGGTTACATAAATGGTTCCGCCTTTTGCTTTCTCACCGGCCATCCTTAAGGCATGGATCTCGGCATGTGGTTCACCGGCCTTCAAATGGGCGCCGATTCCGACCACCCGGTTATCATTAACAATCACCGCTCCCACTAATGGATTGGGGTCTGTCTGTCCCTTCATAGCCCCAGCATTTTTTAATGCTAAATCCATATAAAACTCGTGATTAGTCATTTGGACAAGTCCCCTCGTCCTTTAAATGACCGGAACGGTTTATCTTTGTTTGCAGGTATTTTTCGTTATACTCGGATACATCTCCCCATAACGGCTTCCTTCCAGAAACAGGAAGACCAGCGTTTTTCAAAGCATCTAATTTTTTTGGATTGTTAGTAATCAAGGTTACCGGTTTTGTGCGCAATGCTTTCAGGACCTGAATGGCATCGCTATAATTTCTGGAATCATCCACAAAGCCCAGCGCATGATTCGCCTCGACGGTGTCATAATTATTTTCTTGAAGGATATAGGCCATTGCCTTGCTAAATAAGCCAATTCCACGCCCTTCATGATTGGCCAAATAAAACAAGGCGCCTGTCCCATGTTCGACAATCATTTTCATGGACCGTTTCAATTGAAAGCCGCAGTCGCATCTTTTGCTGCCAAAAATATCGCCTGTGTGGCAAATCGAATGCATTCGCATGATGGCATCCTCACCATATGTGAAATCGCCATATACAAGAACACTGGATTGTTGAAGCTCCGCTAAATTAACCGAAGACAATTTATCAATAATCCGTTCAAAATCCTCTGTTACCTCATTACAATTCAGCCAACAATACCACTGAAATACAACGGTTTCACCGTATAAATTTAATGGAAGGCGAATCGGCCCAACTAAATAGATGGCACCCTTTTCTGTTTTAATTAATTGAATTTTATCTTGAAGCACATCAAGCACTTTAGAATCCAATTTAGTATCTTTCATTATTCAATCCCCCTTAAGATTAGTTTGGATTAAGGTATGTATTTTCATTTATGACACAAATAAAAAAGAGACTGAACTTTTCAGCCTCTAACATGATATCACGTTTGTCACTACGTGCATATTTATAAGTACTTACGGTGAACTCCTTTACCATCATAGGAAAATAACATGGCCCGGTCTTCAATGGTTGTTTCCATATGAACCGGTCTGCCCCAAAGCTGATGAACATATGGCAGAACCTTCTCAAGATATTTGACATCAAGCTCTACACCCTCAAACCAATGCTTCAAATAAAGCTCGCCATTTTTCATATAGTCGCCATCATTCACCGTGATATACGGGAATCCGCCATTTACCCGCATATTCACTAATTGGTCGCGGACATGCTCCCATTCTTTGTCAACAATCTTATAATCGCGGCCTTGCTTTTGGAAAAGATACATATCTTCCCTATACACTAAATCCTTCGTTAAATAATTCCGCAGGAAGGAAATATCCGATTCGATTTCCCGAACCTCAAATATTTTTTCCCGTCCAGAATTTGGCTCAACACCTCGTCTTTTCATTTCCTCAGACGGATTATTATATCTTTCCTCGATGTCTTCGAAAATTTTCAAGCCAAGATAATACGGGTTAATTCCCGTTTTCGACGGCTGAACGACCCCCGCATTTAATTTGGCAAATTCAATGGATTCTCCGCTTGTTAGATTCATTTCCCGCAGTATCCTTTGATGCCAGAAAGAGGCCCAGCCTTCGTTCATGATTTTTGTTTCTAACTGCGGCCAGAAATACAGCATTTCTTCCCGCATCATCGTAAGAATATCACGCTGCCAATCCTCCAGTTCGCGGCTATATGTTTCAATGAAGAGTAATATATCTTTCTCTGGTCTTGGCGGGAATTTCTTTCGACGTGGCGGCTTTGAATCCTTTTCGTCTTTTTTATCCAAGCCCCAAAGGTCATCATACGGTGAAACTGCCCGCCGTTCTTCCTCGTCCTCATCGTCCTCCAAGGACCATGCCAATTTTGGACGCATCAAGGAAGGGTCAATATGCTCATCAATAGACAATATTGCATCAAGGAAACTTTCCACTTCTTTTTTTCCATATTGAATTTCGTACTGATGAATTCTTTCCGCCGTAGCTGCCATGCTTTCGACCATATCCCGTTTTGTATTTTGGAACCGGACATTGTTTTTAAAGAAATCACAATGGGCCAAAACGTGGGCAACAATCAGTTTATTTTGGATTAACGAATTGGAATCCAGCAAAAATGCGTAACATGGGTCCGAATTAATGACGAGTTCATAAATCTTACTTAGACCTAAATCATAATGAAGCTTCATTTTGTGAAATTGCTTCCCGAAGCTCCAGTGTGAAAATCGGGTCGGCATCCCATAAGCTCCAAATGTATAAATGATTTCGGCAGGGCAAATTTCATAACGCATCGGATAAAAATCTAAGCCAAAACCGCTGGCGATTTCCGTTATTTCATCGATCGCATATTCGAGTGCCTTCTTATCTCCCTCATTCATCAGCCATTCCCCCTTTTCCTCTTACCACAATGTATGAAGAAAGAGAAGGATTGATGAAACAAGATAATAACAATTACAAAATATACAGGTAAATGTTGAAAACGTTGTGAGGACAAGGTGTCCAAATTTTTGCGTGAAAGTTCAGCGCAAAACTTCATAAAATAATCTCAACTCCTAGTAAGGAGGAGAGAAAATTAAATGAATAAATTGGATTATGACCGGGCGCTGTTTTATACACACCGGTCTGAATGGGATAATTTATTGATATTAATGGTAAGAACCACAGACCAGTTCTTATCTAAGAAGATTGAACATTTCCTGCACGCCTACAATTTTGAACGCGACTATTCCGTTATCGAGACCAAATTATACAGCCTGCTTCGCTACATTGACCATGCTAACGAAACATTTGAACAATCGCCAACTGAGATACCGATGTATAGTCTTTCCTGAAACATCAAGTGGATACTGATTTTATTAAAGAACCTTTTTCCAAATCAAACCAATGAATTCCACCAAAAAAAACACGGCCTCCAAAACGTTTTGGAAGCCGTGTTTTCATAAATAATACTATACGTTTTGAACTTGCTTAACCTTTTGATCAACCAAATCCATGAAGTCCTTTTCAATGGTTTGCAATTTGCTTTTACTGTCTGCAAGCGTCCCGCTATTTACACCAAAGTAAAATTTAACCTTTGGCTCAGTCCCCGATGGGCGTAAGCATACCCATGATCCATCCTCAAAAATATACTTCAGCACGTTGGATTTCGGAAGATTAATTTTCTCTTCCCGGTTATCAATCGTTCTATTTCCTGTTAAATAGTCTTCTGTTACAGCAGTTTTTAAGGAACCAAGCCCCGTTAACGGTTCGCTGCGGAAGGAAGCCAAAATACGCTGAATCAATTCTGCTCCTTCTTTTCCCTTTAATGTTAAAGAGCGAAGTCCTTCCTGGTAATAGCCATATTTTTCAAAAACTTGCATCATTCCTTCATATAAGGTCAATCCCTTTTTCTTATAATACGCGCAAACCTCTGTTGCCAAAAGGGCTGCTTGAACGGCATCCTTATCACGGGCAAAGTCGCCGATTAAATAGCCGTAAGATTCTTCATAGCCAAATAAATACGTATGTTCACCTGTTTCTTCATATTGCTTAATCTTTTCAGCAATGAATTTGAAGCCTGTTAAAACATCTACCGTTTCTAAATCATAGGCCGATGCTATTTTACGTCCTAATTCAGAGGTGACAATGGTTTTTAACACGACACCGTTTTGCGGCAAAGTTCCTTTTTGCTGTTTCTGAGAAAGTAAGTAATCAAGCAATAATGCTCCGGTTTGGTTGCCGGTTAAGACTACGTACTCACCCTCTGGATTTTGCACAGCTATGCCCAGGCGGTCAGCATCTGGGTCTGTTGCAATTAACAGGTCCGCCCCGACTGCTTTGCCATCACGAATGGCTAATTCAAAAGCGGCATGTTCTTCTGGGTTAGGACTTTTAACGGTTGAAAACTCGGGATCAGGCAGCTCCTGCTCCTTTACCACCGTTACATTTTTATAGCCTAATGCCTGAAGCCCAGCCCGAACAGGTTTATTAGCCGTCCCATGCAATGGTGTAAAGACAATTTGAAGATCTGTATCTTCGGCAAGCTGCGGATTTTCGGAAATCGTCTTTAGCTTTTCGATATAGGCTTGATCAATTTCTTCACCAATCGTTTTAATTAATCCGGCTGTTCTTAAAGTTTCTTCCTTATCGACCTTGATAACCAATTCATTGTCAATTTCATTTACTTTCGCAATAACCTGATCAGCAGCCTCCGGCGGCAGCTGGCCGCCATCTGATCCGTATACTTTATAGCCGTTATATTCCGGTGGATTATGACTGGCAGTAATGACAATTCCCGAAAATGCGTTTAAATAACGTAAAGCGAAGGAAAGCTCCGGAGTAGGGCGAAGATCATCAAACACATAGGTTTGAATTCCGCGCGTTGCCAAGGTTTTGGCAGCCTCCAGCGCAAATTCCGGTGATTTATGGCGAGAGTCAAATGCAATGACAACACCGCGTTGTTTTGCTTCTTCCCCTTGCTCTTCTATGTATGCAGCCAGGCCAGCTGATGCTTTGCGGACCGTATATATATTCATTCTATTTGTCCCGACACCAAGTTCTCCGCGCATTCCGCCTGTTCCAAACTCTAAATTTTTATAAAAAGCCTCTTCAAGCAGTTTTTCGTCCTGCTCAAGCGATGCTAATTGGCTCTTTAATTCGGAATCCAATTCATTAAATTCTAACCAGCTCTTAGCTGCAGTTCTCCAATCCATTATAGGTTCCCTCCAGTATGTTATCTATACCTAATATTGGTTCTAAACGGGTGTTTGATACTCCTTTAAAACGCAGCGTCAAAATCCCGACAATTTTCGCAGACACAATATTTTCGGCAATCCAATACTTATATTACCTTAAAATGAGCGGTTTTTTTATAAAAAAAAGAAAAAGCCGCAAAACGGCTTTTTCCTCTATTAAATAAGTAGTTGGTTATCTGCCTTCGTGTATATGCTGAGAACAGTATTTTTCATGCTTTTTGCTTCGGCAAACTGTTCAAACTCAAACGGAAAAAACAATCCGAATTCCTGAAGGTTTGCCGCATTTTTATTAAAAATAGCTTCGTATTGGTCGTCAAGCTGAGGTGACTCCAGTATCGATATTAATGTTTGAATACTGGCCATCACTTGAAACGCATCCTTTAACGTGCTGAATTCTTCAAAATGTTGTTTAGAGGTATGCAATATTTTTAATTTTTCAAAACGGTTTATTTCTTCGTCCGTAAAATATAGCGGAAATATATTGGAATAAATATATCCCACGAGCTCACAAATTTTTTCTTCCTGACTTGGAGTCGAGGCAAAAACGATCTTCACTCCATAACCCACCTTTGCTCACGCGCTTATTTCTGTCGTATTATATATGATAAGAATAACATATCTTAGTTTGTATTTAGGGTGGTAATTACTGTTAGCTGCCCTGCTGGAATAAGAAGGAGATATTATGCTGAAAACAATGCGGCTCGGGGAATGGTTTCAAATTATCGTTCCTAAAAAATGGGCAGGAAAGACAATCGAAGAAATCTTCCGTCATGAATGGGAAGCCCCTAAAAAGTTAACACATGCGTTTCGAATGGAGAAAAAGGTTCAGGTTAATGGCAAGGAATGTTCCTGGACGGCTCCTCTCTCAGAGGGCTCGAAACTGCAAATTCAATTATTTACCGAAGAGGAACCGCATGCGATCCCCAACTATCTGGATATCGATGTCCTCTTTGAGGATGACCATTTATTGATTATGAATAAACCGCCGTTTATGAACACTCATCCAAATGACCCTGAAAAAGATACCGATACATTAATTAATGCAGCGGCCTTTTATTTGCAGGCGAAAGGGGAAATCAGGGATGTCCGTCAGATTCACCGTTTGGACCGTGATACCTCTGGCGCCATCCTGCTGGCTAAACACGCACTAGCTGGAGCACTTCTGGACGGAAAGCTTGCAAAAAGAGAAATCAAAAGAACCTACCTTGCCTTGGTCCATGGATTGTTGAGGCAAAAAAAAGGGACGATTAATGCCCCTATTGGCCGAGATCGGCATCACCCCACTAAAAGAAGGGTATCCCCCTCTGGGCAAGCCGCGATTACGCATTATCAAGTGGTGAAGGAAGATAGAAAGCGTAATTTATCCTACGTAAAATGCTGGCTTGATACGGGGCGAACGCACCAAATTCGCGTGCATTTAAGCCATCTAGGCCACCCTTTAGTTGGGGATGTTGTTTACGGTGGGAAACCGCTCGTTAATAGACAGGCCCTCCATGCCGGAAAACTGGCGTTAACCCACCCCTTAACAGAGGAAAAAATCGTTGTATATGGTCCATTTACGGATGTCCCGATTATTTTTAAAGAATTTGATATTTACTCACTATAAAAAGCCTCCCAAAATTCGGGAGGCTTTCCTCATAATGATTAATCAGCTTTCCTGAAGGACCTCATGATAAAGCTTAATAAAAGCACTAGGACTGCTGCACCAATGATCGCCGGTATGATGGCGAAATCAGCCACATGAGGGCCCCAGTTTCCCAATACCAGAGTCCCCAGCCATGCACCAACAAAACCAGCAATGATATTACCAATAATTCCCCCAGGTACGTCTCTTCCTACAATAAGGCCGGCTAACCAACCGATTATACCGCCAACAATTAATGCCCAAATAAAGCTCACATAGAACACTCCTTTTTTAGTATTCATTCGATTTTTTCTTGAGCCTGCCAAGCAAATCATCTAAGGATGTCTGCCTGTTACCTTATAAATTACCCTGTTTTGCTTTTTTTACTCATGGCTATGAAAAAATTCATACATAACTTTTGGCATCATGGCAAAAGTAAAATAGTACATCCGCAAAATAATTATCTGAAAATTCTTTTGTTAAGTTTTTGTAAATTTATTTTTAAATTATTTATTTTTTAGACATTCTTCATATAAAATTATTCCGTTGATGAACAACACGTACAATAATGGAGGGTATCTCTAATGGCATTTAAAAAAAATGACAAATTCTCAGTTTTGCTAAGCAATATTTCTTCCAACCTTAAAGAAGGGGCAAATTTTTTTACAGAATATAAACTGAAAAACGTCAGTGATTTAAAAATTTTCTCTGAAAAAATGAAGGAAATCGAAACGAAGGGAGATTCCTTTGTTCACGAAGTTATTAAAGAATTAAATGATGCTTTTATCACACCAATCGAACGGGAAGACATCCTTCAGCTTGCCATGGTAATGGACGATGTATTAGATGGTCTTGAAGCAACTTCCGCATTATTTGAAATGTACTCCATCACTCAGGCAGATGATTTCATGCTTCAGTTTGTGGACGCTATTCGAGGCAGTGTTATTGAAATTGATAAAGCCGTGGAGCTTCTTTCCAATAAAAAGCTTCCGCAAATAAGAGAACATGCAATTAAAATTAAGGATTTTGAATCCAAGTGCGATAATATTTTACGGCAATCCATCAAAAATCTGTTTAATGTGGAGAAGGATCCAATCCGTATTATTCAATATAAAGAGATTTATGAGAACCTTGAGGACGTTGCCGACAGCTGCCAGACCGTTGCCAATATTCTTGAAACCATTATCATGAAAAACGCGTAAGGAGTCATAATATGAGTGCTGTCTTAATACTTACAATCTTAATCGTCATCGGGGCTCTCGCATTTGACTTTATTAACGGTTTCCATGATACGGCGAATGCGATCGCAACCTCAGTTTCAACAAAAGCCTTGAAACCACGCCAGGCAATCTTGCTTGCCGCTGTCATGAATTTCGTCGGGGCCCTTACGTTCACAGGCGTTGCTAAAACAATTTCAAAGGATATCGTTGACCCATTTAATTTAGCACACGGTTCAATTGTTATCTTAGCTGCACTGCTTGCAGCAATTGCCTGGAATTTAATTACTTGGTATTTCGGAATTCCGAGCAGTTCTTCCCACGCACTAATTGGTTCCATCGCCGGTGCTGCTGTTGCTGCGGAAGGACTCAATGTTTTAAATTACACTGGATTTATAAAGATTCTAGAAGCTCTAATCATTTCACCTATCTTAGCTTTTGTTGTTGGTTTCATTATTTATAGTATTTTTAAAGTAGTATTTAAAAATTTCAATTTAACAAAAACAAATCGAAATTTCCGTTTTATCCAAATCGCAACTGCGGCATTGCAATCTTATTCACATGGAACAAACGATGCCCAAAAATCGATGGGAATTATCACTATGGCACTAATTGCGAATCAGTATCTTCCACATAATGCCGAGGTACCTTTTTGGGTCCAATTATCCTGTGCCATAGCGATGGGACTTGGCACTTCTATTGGCGGATGGAAAATTATAAAAACCGTTGGCGGCAAAATCATGAAAATTCGTCCAATTAACGGGGTTGCCGCTGATTTAACCGGGGCAGCAATTATTTTTGGCGCTACTTACATTCATTTGCCAGTTAGTACAACACACGTAATTTCTTCCGGAATTTTAGGTGTTGGTGCTTCTCACAGACTTAAAGGAGTAAAATGGGATACGGCCCAACGTATGCTGATTACTTGGGTAATTACTCTGCCTATAACCGCACTATTAGCTGGGATTTTGTATTACGTTCTCAACCTTTTCTTTTAGTAACGAAAGAGGCTGTCCTTTAAAGGACAGCCTCTTTTTTTCATATTATTAGTAATTGCTGGAGGAAACTTCTCCTTTACAGATGGCCACACCTGAGCTTGCGCCAATCCGTGTTGCCCCGGCTTCAACCATTGCAAGGGCATCTTCCCGGCTTCTTACTCCTCCGGATGCTTTAACACCGATATCCGGGCCGACTGTTTCGCGCATTAAGCGGATGTCTTCTACCGTAGCCCCGCCGGTTGAAAATCCTGTTGAGGTTTTAACAAAATCAGCACCAGCCTTGACCGAAAGCTCACATGCCCGTTTCTTTTCTTCATCCGTCAACAGTGAAGTCTCAATAATGACCTTTACTAAGGCTTTCCCCTTCGCTGCCTCCACAACACTGCGGATGTCCGATTCAACTAAATCATCCTGCTGAGCTTTAAGTGCACCGATGTTGATGACCATGTCAACTTCATCTGCACCATTTTCAATCGCATTCTTTGTTTCAAATGCTTTCGTCTCTGAGGTCGTTGCCCCAAGCGGAAAGCCGATGACCGTACAAACTTTAACATCCGATGTATCTTTAAGTATTTCAGCAGCTGTTTTTACCCAGGCAGGGTTTACACAAACGGAAGCAAATGAATATTCTTTTGCCTCTTCCGCTAATTTCACGATTTGCTCTTTTGTTGCTTCTGGTTTTAATAATGTATGGTCAATCAGTTTGGCTATGTTTTGGCTCATTGCTAATTCCCCCTATTTTTAACTCGTTATGTATCTTAGTTTGTCCAGAATTACTATAACAAAGCGGTGGAACATTTGTAAATATGTACATTTTCAACTGATAAGAAGGGAAATCTTTATAAAAGGTTTTCTTTTTAAAAAGTCATGAAATAGTCAAACGTTTATCGCTGTAATATTTTGTATACTTAATTTGATTGTTATTTTTTATTGGGGGTGATGGGGTGGAAAAGCTCGGTGGATTCATTTTTCGGAATCGAAAAGGGGTGATGCTGGTTTGGGTTTTAGCTATTATCCTGTTTGGCTTTTTCGCTTTGAAACTGCCTGCTGTGTTAAGCGGAAACGGTTTTGAATATAAGGGGGAATATAACGAAACAAGGCGGATTTTGGAAAAAGACTTTGGACAAGCCAAGTCATCGATCATCCTTGTTTTTCAAAAGGAAAAAGGCATCAGCGATGAAAAGTTTCGGGATTTTATGGAGGATACCTTTGTAAGGCTAAAGGACTTTGACCATGCAGAGGACATCATTCCCCCCTTTGCCCAAGACGGTATGATAAAAGGGAATTACGCTTATGGCCTGCTTACCTTTAATAAAAAAGCGGAAAGCCTTGGGGCAGAAATAAGCGATTTAAAAAAGCTGCTGAGAAACAAAAATGGATTAAAGGTAACGATGACGGGGGAACCAATCATTGTTAAAGATTTAAATACAGCCAGCCAAGAGGATTTGGCGAAAGCAGAGATGATTGGCCTGCCGATCGCCCTGCTCGTTCTCATCCTCGCTTTCGGCAGTCTTGTCGCGTCAGCCCTTCCGCTAATTATTGGTGTGGTATCCATTTTAACCACCATGGGGACAGTTTATTTTTTCAGTTACAGCATCGACCTAACCATTTTTATCTTGAATATTGTACCGATGATCGGCCTTGCCTTGAGTATCGATTTTGCGCTGTTATTTATTAACCGTTATAAGGAAGAGCTAACCAGAAAATCTGTTGGCGAGGCCATCGCGATTACCGTTGCCACAGCTGGCAGGTCCATTATTTTTTCCGGCCTCTGCGTCTTTATCGGGTTATCAGGGCTTTGGTTTATCCAAATTGATATTTTTCAAAATGTCGCCCTCGGCGGAATGACGGTCGTCCTTGTTTCTGCACTCTGTTCTTTAACGTTCCTGCCGGCGTTCTTGGCACTATTGGGACATAGAATCAATAAATTTAGCGTTTTACGGATTTCGGACGATCGGGTAAGCGGCTGGTATTTATTTGCCAAGTTTGTCATGCGGCGGCCCGTTCTGATGGCAGTCTGCGCTCTTGCCATTTTGCTGGTCGGACTGATTCCCGTGAAGCAAATGGTTCTGACGATTCCGGGCACCGATTCCCTGCCTCCTAATTATCCGTCGCGTGTCGCTTTAGAAAAATTTAAAGAACATTTTTTTGAAAAAGAAAAACGCGATGAAAAGAAAGTATCGATTATTCTGGAGACCAGCGGCGGTGTGCTGACGAGGGATAATCTCGAAAAGGTAAGTCTAGTAATCAATAAATTGGAGAAGGACCCACTGGTTTATACGGTCGATTCGCCATTTTCTGCTTTTGGCATTAAGAATGCAGCGCAATTCCAACAGCTGCTGCTTTATGGTGAAATGAGCAAGCTCACCCCAGTTTTCGATCACTTCGTCCGTGAAAATAAAATGCTTGTTGAAGTCTACTTAAAGACCGGCGAGCATTCAGCTAAAGCCCGGCAATGGGTTAAGGATTGGTCCGCCAAAGATTTAGGTGTGAAGGCTTCGGTTGGCGGTCCCATTAAGTTCGAGCAGGAAATCTTTGATGAAATTATCAAGAAGGCTCCGTATGGCTTGCTATTGATTATGATTTCAACTTTGGTAATATTAATGGCTGCTTTTCGGTCGATTCTTATTCCGCTTAAAGCCATCTTGATGAATGCCTTGAGCCTTGGCTGCACATTCGGGATTGTCGTATGGGTTTTCCAGGAAGGACATCTCGGGGTTTCTCCCGTTAACATCGGATTGATTCTGCCCGTTTTTGTGTTTACGCTTGTATTTGGATTGTCCATGGATTACGAGGTATTTCTTATCTCCCGAATTCAGGAGTTATATCTGAAAACGGGAGATAATACTGAAGCGACCATTTCCGGTTTAACGTACACGAGTAAAATTATTACCTCCGCTGCAGCGATTATGATTGTCGTGACAGGTGCTTTTGCTTTTACAGGCGTCATGCCAATCAAGCAATTGGGAGTCGGCATTGCGGTCGCCATCTTTATTGATGCTACCATTGTCCGGATGGTCCTTGTTCCTTCTTTAATGAAGCTGTTAGGTGATTGGAATTGGTGGTTCTTTGGGTTCAAGAATAAACGTGATGTATCGCATCGTAAAAAGCCAGCCTGATTGGGCTGGCTTTTGCTGTTAAATATTTTTAGCATATAGCTCACTTGGAATTTTACTTAATACTACATATAAACTTACAGGTTCGCTGCCCGTATTTTTGAAGGCCATTTCCTCTTCGCTTTGAACATGGATGAGGTCTGCCTCAGATACTGCTGTCTCTGTTCCATCTATGATTATTGTTCCGGTGCCGGTTAGAACATACAGATAAACCTCAGTTCCCGGGTGTTTATGAGTTGGGAGGGTTTGATTTGGCAGAAAGTTTAAAACGAATGCTGTCGTTTCACCCTTCTTATAGATAATCCTTTTTGTGAACTTCTCTTCACTGTATTCCATATATGCTTTAACTGAATTTTTTTCCATTGTTGATGCCTCCTTTATGTTTCTTATTATAAATGATAATCATTTTCATTTAAGTGAGTTGTATCACTTCTTTTAATATGTCACTATTTTTTCAAAACTATTGGGCGGACAGGGAAATGTTAACAGATATTTCATAGTTTGCGTCTCGGAGGAAGGTATTTTTTTAGTAAAATAAATTTGAGACTTTTCATAAAGGATGGTGGACTATGCTAAAGAAACCGCGCACATTAAGAAAGGAATTAAGGAAAATGAGGTCATTGAATGCCCGCATGCTGTTGTCAGATGATGACAAATGGAATTATCTGAATGCGGAAAAGGGTTTTGCCGGTGAATTGGAGTTTGACAAATTGACTGAAAAGCTTCAGTGTCAGTGTCTAGTGATTAACGATTTGCAGCTCAAGCTCAACAAATCTTATTTTCAAATTGATACAGTGATTATCTATCAAAGAGAAATTTATCTGATTGATGTGAAAAATTTTGAAGGGGATTTTTATTACGATGCTGACGGGCATTTAAAGAAAGGTAATCGCGAGATAAAAAACCCTCTTAATCAGTTGGAGCGATGTGAAAACCTATTTAGGCAATTGCTTCAAAACTATGGATACAAATATCATGTTGAATCTTACCTAGTCCACATAAACCCCGAGTTTACCTTATACCAAGCGCCTCAAAATGACCATGTTATTTTCCCGACACAAATCAAGAAATTTATGAGGAAATTGGATAAAACATTTTCAAGACTGAATGAGGGTCATGAGAAACTGGCAGAGCTGCTCATTTCGCTTGATCAAGAAGAATTTCCCTTTGCTGAATTTCCTTCATATGAATATACTCACTTGCAAAAAGGGATCCTTTCTACTTCCTGCCATACACTTTCAACGTCTTTAGAGGGAAATAAAATTGTGTGCGAATTATGCGGGCATGAGGAGTACGTTGATTCTGCGGTTTTGCGGAGTGTACGGGAGTTGGTTATGCTGTTTCCAGGAATTAAGATTACTACCAATTTGGTTTTTGAGTGGTGTAATGAAATGGTATCAAAAAAGACAATTAGAAGAATTTTACTACAAAATTATATAGCTAAAGGGAATACATTAGGGCGTTATTTTGAATAAAAAGGGGAAGAAGCTCCTATTTTTACCGCTAGCTTGTTTTTCGGGTGTTCCTGGGCAATATAGCCGCCCTATTTTTACCATGGGCCCTTTTTTCGTTGGTCCCCGGGCAATATAGCCGCCCTATTTTTACCACCGGCCATTTTTTCTTTTGCCCTTGAGCAATATAGCGTCTTTTCCTCGAAGATTATATTATTAATGAGAGGTACGAGAAAAGCCAGCCGAATCTCCGGCTGGCCCCCACATTAAACAGGTATTCACTCCCCAACAAAAGACGCTCCCTTTTGCAATGCCAATTTATTGACCTCAATCAAGTGCTGTTTTTCTTCGCCAAGAACCTTCTTCAACGATTCAATGACGGCCCCCTCTGAAACGACTTGCGCATAATACAGGAACGCCCCCAATAAAATCATATTGGCCACACGCGAATTGCCAAGATCATTGGCCATGTCGGTTGCTGGTATTTCAATCAGTTTAATATCTTCCCGCCCAGAAGCCTTGGTCACCAGCGACGAATTAACGATGAGCAGCCCGCCCGGACGAATACGAGGTTCAAACTTGTCAAAGGAAGGGTTATTTAAAATAATCGCTGTTGACGGCCGAGTTACGACTGGCGAGCCGACTGGTTCATCACTGACCACTACCGCACAGTTCGCTGTCCCGCCGCGCTGTTCTGGGCCGTACGAAGGAAGCCAGGAGACACCTTTCCCTTCTAGCATACCGGCATAGGCAATCAGCTGTCCCATCGACATCACTCCCTGGCCGCCAAAGCCGGCAATAATCATTTCCTCAAGCATAATTCCGCCCACCCCCTCTTTTTTATTTAATCCCTTCTATAGGTATATTTTTATAAACCCCCAAAGGGTAAACTGGTACCATATTGTCCTTTACCCATTCAAGTGACTCCACCGGGTCCAGCCCCCAGTTTGTCGGGCATGTCGATAAAATCTCAACCATTGAAAAGCCGCCGCCCCTTTTTTGTGTTTCAAAGGCCCGGCGAATGGCCTTCTTGGCTTTCTGAATATGGGGAACATCATGGGTTGATACCCGCTCTATATATGCGGCGCCATCCAGCACGGAAATCATTTCACAAACTTTAATCGGTGAACCGTGGACCGAGACGTCCCGTCCATATGGGGTCGTCGCTGTCTTTTGCCCAATCAAACTAGTAGGCGCCATCTGTCCGCCAGTCATCCCGTAAATGGCGTTATTTACAAAAATAACGGTAATATTCTCACCACGAGCAGCCGCATGGATGACCTCACTAATACCAATTGAAGCAAGGTCACCGTCACCTTGATAGGTAAACACCATCCGGTCCGGCAGAACCCGTTTCACTCCGGTTGCTACCGCCGGCGCGCGGCCATGGGCAGCCTGCGTCATATCACAGTTAAAATATTCATAAGACAAAACCGAACAGCCGACTGAAGCCACGCCAACCGTATCTTCCAAAACACCCATTTCCTCCAAAACCTCGGCCACCAGGCGATGAATGACGCCATGAGTGCAGCCCGGACAATAGTGTGTAGGCTTGTCAGTTAAACCGCTCGTTTTTTGAAAGACTGTCTTCATTGTCATACCGTCACACCCCTGGCAGCCATCATGATTTTTTCAAAAATTTCTTCCTGCGTTGGCACAATGCCGCCTGTTCGTCCGAAGAAGTCCACCGGAGCATGTCCCTCTACAACCAGCCTGACATCCTCGATCATTTGTCCGGCGCTCATTTCTACTGAAATATAGCCTTTTACCCGGTCACGTGTTTCAAGGAAAGGCTTCTCTGGGAATGGCCATAATGAAATCGGCCTGATCAATCCAACTCGTACGCCTACTTCTCTTGCCTTATTTACAGCATTCATGGTAATCCGTGCTACCGTCCCAAAAGCCACCATAATATAATCGGCATCTTCCGTCAGATACGTTTCAAAGCGCACCTCATTCTCCACAATAGCAGCAAACTTCCGCTGCAGCTCCCAGTTACGTTTTTCCAAACTTTCGGCATCAAGGTCTAAAGATGTGATCGTCCTAGGAGGGCCGTCCCCACGTGTCCCGGTTGTCGCCCACGGCTTAGCAAATTCATGAATTTCTGTACGCTCCGTGAATTCCACCGGTTCCATCATTTGCCCAAGCATTCCGTCCCCCAGCAAAATAACCGGTGTCCGGTAACGGTCGGCAATATCAAATGCATCCTTGGTCAATTCAACAATTTCCTGCAGGCTGGCCGGAGCAAGAACGGGAGTATGATAATCGCCGTGCCCGCCCCCTTTCGTTACCTGAAAATAATCCGATTGGGCGGGCTGGATATTGCCGAGCCCCGGGCCGCCTCTGGCAATATTGACGATCACGGCCGGCAGCTGTGCTCCTGCTAGATAAGAAATCCCTTCTTGCTTCAAGCTAAAGCCTGGGCTTGACGAGGACGTCATCACCCGGACTCCTGCCGAAGCGGCACCGTACACCATATTAATGGCGGCAACCTCACTTTCCGCCTGCAAAAACAAACCGCCCACTTCCGGCAGCCGTCTAGCCATGTAGGCAACCAGCTCACTTTGCGGCGTAATCGGGTAACCGAAAAAATATTTACAGCCAGCATGGACTGCCGCCTCTGCAATCACTTCATTTCCCTTCATTAATACTTTCCCCATACAACTACCGCCCCCTATCACACCGTTTGTAATACCTTGACTGGCCTATATACTGAGATGACCGTATCCGGACAAACCTGGGCACACTTGGCACAGCTGATGCAGTTCTCCTGGTCAACAACCGTAGCAGGCCGGTATCCATTTCCGTTTAAATAGTCTACTAGAAAAATAACATTGGTGGGACAAACCTGCACACAAAGGCTGCACGATTTACAACTGGCTTCATTAAAAACAACTCGTTTTTCCATAGAACTCACCCTTCCCAAGGTAACTTCATATACCGCTCAATAAAAACCGCTTCATATCGGCAAGCAAAATCGCAAGCATCTTTTTTCAGATGATTGGCTATCGTTGTATATAAAAATGGGATATCCAGCTTTTCTGACAATTGACAACTTAACTCATGGCCCCGCCAAACATCTTCCATGGTGGTTTCAAGACCGAAGTTGGTATTATTAATAATGCCGGTCACCTTCAAGCGGGAGGCCTTTTCAATCTGGCCAATCGTGTATGCAGCCCCCTCTACTGTACTGACATAAGGCCTGTTCGCATTCAAGACAAACCATAATTCCGGCTGCAACTCTTTCCATTCATGATAATATTGCCCAAGCGCTGTCGCCCCGTCCTTGTCCCCTCCGGCATCCACAATTAAGCGATAGCGGGGGTCATGGAGCACCCGGTAAATCTCCCCTGATACGATTGGCAAATCTGCTGAAGCCAAGCGGCTTTGCGGGGCGATTAATTCTACATCATGCTCCCTGAAAACTGAGGCAGCATCCCGGGAACGATAATAAGGGTTGATAATATCCAAATCATTGATGGCAACTTTATCGTGTTTCATCCGTTGTGATAAAGCCAAATTGATGGAAATCTCGGTTTTTCCGCTGCCAAAATGCCCTGATAAAATGGTAATCCTGCCATTCGCACTCAAATTAACAACCGCCCCTCACTCTTGTAAGCGTTTACAAATAAGTTCTCCTAACCAATCTTCGAAGTTTGCCAAATCCATTATCATGCACATGGAAGTCTGCTGACATTGACTTATGTCACACTTGCGTACAACTCAGAATGGAAAAAAGAAGCTCCTAGGAACTTCTTTATGACACAAATGATAGAATAACTTTTTGCGGAATGTCGGCCATATTATCAGCTTTGCTTTTTAATCTTTCGCAGGATGGCAGTTCAAAGGAAAACTCCTCGACATTTGCCGGAATAACTCCATCTTCCTGTAATTTAGCAAACACTCTCTCCATTGCTTCTTCCGTTGAAATCCGATCCTCGGACTCTTCCTCTTGGAAACATTCCACACAGGTCTCGATGATATTTTCCTCAATTTGTTCCTGGGCGAACACTAATTTTGCACCGGCAATCGCTTCAACTTCTTGGTTCTCTAATTCAATAATAGTAGTTATATTCATGTCCAATTACCTCCCTGATTTAACTACCATCATTATAAAAAATTTATCTTCTTTTTTATTATGAAGATAGTATTATTCACTATTTGTTCATATGTTTTTGACAAATTTCTGACCAGCATTCGTAGCATTTGCTTTTTAAATCTTGGGTATCAACAGGTAAATATGACAAATACTATTAATTATTAAACATCATTGTTAGGTGATTGGCTGATATGAAGATTTTAAGAATTTATCAAGATGATATAAAAAGTGTCACGACGAATTGGGCTGCAGCCCTCGTTATTATTGCACTGATGTTTCTGCCGTCTCTTTATGCCTGGTTTAATATAAAAGCGTCATGGGATCCATACGGCCATACTGGCGGAATTCCAATTGCCGTTGTCAATGAGGATAACGGCACCGTCCTAAGAGGAAAAAATATCAACATCGGCAAAGAGGTTGTGAACTCTCTTAAACAAAATAAATCGCTTGGCTGGGCTTTTGTTGATGCTAAAAAAGCGGGCCAAGGCGTGAAACACGGAGACTATTTCGCGAGCATTACGATTCCGAATGATTTCTCCGAAAAAATTGGCACTGTCCTCAGCGATAACCCGCAAAAGCCGGTACTCAACTATGTTGTAAATGAAAAAATTAATGCCATTGCCCCAAAAATCACTGCTAAAGGAGCCACAGGCATTAAAGAGCAAATCAGCAAAAACTTTGTGAAGACAGCCAATGGCGTTATTTTTGATATCTTTAATCGGCTTGGTATTGAATTGCAAAAGAATCTGCCGGATATAGAGAAACTGAAAACGATGATTTTTTGGTTAAACGATCATTTGGCAGAGGCCGAAACTATCATCAATACCGCGAATCAAGACGCAGACCAGGCAGAAAAAATTGTGGCGGATTTACAAGTGAAACTCAATGAAGTAGATTCCATCATGGGCCGTGCCCAGCAGCTATCCGGACAACTGACAACATTTTTTGACAGTAATCAAGAAACCTTCGAAAATCTCGCAACCGCCGTTAAGCAAAATCTCATCTATATGGAGCAAACAGCAGCGGATGTGGAACAGGTCACGGGAATTTTATTATCGAATACCGCCAGTTCAGAGGAAAGGCAAAGAGCACTAAACGATGGAATAACCCGCCTTACCGCATTAATCCGGGCGGAAACTCTTTTAATCAACCTATTAAAGCAAATAAATGATTTGGGGACGGCTCCACTTTTTGTTAATGAAATAACACAACTAAACAAACAAAAAGACTCTGCCGAAAGCCTAATAAGAAATTTTAAAACAATTCAAAGCCTTGGGACACCCTCGCAGGACCTGTTAGTAAGGACTAACCAAATTGCTTTAGATCTGTCTTCTGGTTTAGCTCAGCTTGTGAATCTATATGACAGCAAAATCGCACTGAAGTTTGCGCAAATCAGTGATGCCGCCAAACAAGTTCCCGTCAAGGCAAATGAATTTTTTGCAAATGCTGACCAAACGCTTTCACAAATTAAAAAAATCCTTCAGGATGCCGCAGCCGGAATTGCCATTGGGAAACGGGATTTAGCTCTTATAAAAAAGGATTTCCCTGCTGTAAAGCAAAAAATCACAAATCTGGCCAATCAAATCCGTGAATTTGAAAAAACAGAGGATATCCGTGACATTATTGATTTGCTGCGTAACGATGTCAAAAAGGAAAGTGACTTTTTTGCCGAGCCTGTTCTATTAAAGGAAAAAAGGCTATTTCCGATTCCAAATTACGGATCGGCGATGTCGCCTTTTTTTACCACACTTGCTTTATGGGTCGGAGCAACTCTTCTTATTTCATTAATCCCAGTTGAGATAAGTGGTTTACCTGGCACCTATCATCCGAATCATGTCTATTTAGGCCGTTTTTTAACCTTTTTGACTATCGCGCTATGCCAATCTTTCATCGTAACCTCAGGTGATATTCTGCTATTAAAGACCTATGTCGTTGATAAGCCCTGGTTTATCTTATTTGGATTATTGATTAGTGCTATCTTTATGCTGATTACCTATACACTGGTATCCATTTTCGGAAATGTTGGAAAGGGGTTGGCCATTGTTTTTCTTGTCCTGCAAATTTCTGGTGCTGGCGGCACCTTTCCTGTTCAGGTAATGCCGTCATTCTTTCAAAAGCTTCATCCTTTTTTACCCTTCACCTATGCCATCAGCCTGATGCGGGAAGCCGTCGGAGGAATCGAATGGGATGTTGCCAAACATGACCTTGCCATCCTTTCGGTGATGACCCTGGTAACCTTGATCTTTGGTTTAGTTTTAAAAGAGCCGATTGAAAAATACGGCGGCACACTAAAAAATAAAGCAAAAGAAAGCAGACTCATACATTAACAGGAAGGTCGGTCTAATTTTAATTAATAATTGTTTTAAAAAAACAAATACTAGTGGGACCTATACTTTTAAAAACAAAGGAGGTCCCTCTATTGTTTAAAAAAACTTCCTTTCTATTATTGGTTATCCTTCTATTCATTTTGCAGCCTTCCTCGACGCATCCGGTTGCAAAAGCAGCAATACAGAAAAGCACGACGATTGGCTTAAGATTGCTGGAAACGACCGATTTGCATGCGGATTTAATCAACTATGATTACTATCTTTCAAGGGAAAATAATCGAATCGGCCTGGTTCAAACGGCTTCCCTCATTCGCCAGGCCCGAAACGAAGTGAAGAATTCACTGTTATTTGATGGCGGCGACCACTTAAAGGGGAATCCCCTTGGAGAATATCTGGCCAGAATTAAAGGAATCAACAAAGGCAAGGTCCACCCCGTTTACCGGGCTTTCAATCATTTAAAGTATGATGCTATCGCCATCGGCAATCACGAATTTAATTATGGGTTAAAATTTTTAAATGCTGCTTTAAAAGGGGCTGAAATGCCTGCCATTAACGCCAATGTTATTTCTGTAAAAACGAACACCCCATATTTTAAACCCTACGTCATTTTAAAACGAAGTTTAGAGGACCAAGATGGGAAGAAACATGACCTGAGAATTGGAGTGATAAGCTTCATGCCAACTCAGATTATGAAGTGGGATAAGTCTAACCTTGAAGGCCGAGTTTTCCCAAGGCCGATTGTAGAAACCGCAAAGGAATATGTCCCCATTATGAAGGCTGAAGGTGCAGATGTTGTAATAGCTTTAGCCCATACGGGAATCACCGACGAACCATATCATCCTGATACAGAGGATGCTGTTTACTATTTAACAAAAATCCCCGGGATTGATGCGATCCTTTCTGGGCATTCTCACAGCGTGTTTCCCGGGCCATCCTATCAAAAGATTGCCAACACCGATATGAAAACCGGACGAATAAATGGAAAACCGGTCGTAATGGCAGGAGCGTTCGGAAGTCATCTGGGGATTATTGATTTAAATATTAAAAAAGTAGCCGGCAAATGGAAGGTCGTAAATGGCATATCCGAGGTCAGACCGATTGCGGACGAAAACGGCAAACCGCTTGTCCAAACAGATGCCGAGCTGTTTAAATTATTAAAACCTGAACATAAGGAAACGGTTAATACAATCAATAAATTAGGCCACTGAGTCTAAAAAATTTATTTTTTTATTCATAAATTATCCATTGTTTTGCTGAGCGATGTGATTACAATAATAATTGTTGTCCGGCTTTCTTGCTCTGGCTGTTCATTTCCAACGGAGGAATGGACGGCTACAGACGTAAGTTTGGACAACATCTATTTGTTTAGACACTTTACAACCTATGCAGACTTTTATAAAATTAAATAAGAAAATATTCGGTGAATTGGAGTCTGTGATATTTTGGGCTCCTTTTTGTATTCACTTGTTAAGCAGAAATTAGGGAGAAGAGGTCGAAACATGTCAACACAAGCACTCATAGCATTAGGCGTTTTTCTCGTCATCTATGCCTTTATCGTAACAGAAAAGATTCACCGAACCATCATCGCCATGATCGGTGGAATTTTAATGGTGGTACTGGGAATTGTCGGTCAAGAAGAAGCACTTCATCATATTGATTTTAATACCATTGGATTATTAACCGGTATGATGATTATCGTTACCATTACAGCCGAAACGGGTTTGTTCAAATATCTGGCTATATGGTCCGCCAAAAAGGCAGGAGCTGATCCTTTAAAAACGCTAATTATGTTCGGGATCATAACTGCAGTAGTTTCAGCTTTCTTGGACAATGTTACCACCGTCCTTTTGATGGTCCCTGTTACCTTCAGTATTACTCGTCAACTACAGGTGAATCCAATTCCCTTTTTAATAACGCAAATCCTTGCGTCAAATATTGGCGGAACCGCTACTCTGATTGGTGATCCTCCGAATATCATGCTTGGAAGCGCTGTTAAAGAACTAACCTTTATGGAATTCATTTATAACCTTTCAGCTATTTCAATTCTTATCCTTTTAGTGAATATTGCCATTTTGGCTCTCATATATCGAAAACAACTCAAAACATCGCCTGAACTAAAAGCAAATGTAATGGATTTGGATGAAAAAGAGGAAATAACCGATAAAGTGTTATTAACAAAATCGTTAACTGTCATCGGATTAACGATATTAGGATTCTTCCTGCATCAATTATTACATATTGAGTCAGCCACTGTTGCTTTAGCCGGAGCTTTCCTGCTGCTTTTATTAACAGGCGAAAAGTATTTGGATAAAGCTTTAGAAAAAGTAGAATGGACAACCATTTTCTTCTTTATCGGACTGTTTGTGCTTGTATCCGGATTGGTTGAGACGGGCGTCATTTCCTTATTGGCAGACAAAGCTGTTCATCTTACTGGTGGAAACGTTACCTCCACTTCGCTTTTAATTCTGTGGGTAAGTGCGATTGCATCTGCATTTATAGACAATATCCCGTTTGTTGCCACAATGATTCCAATGATTAAAGATATGGGCGAACTTGGTATTCAAAACCTTGAACCACTTTGGTGGAGTCTGGCACTAGGAGCATGTCTTGGTGGGAACGGGACCTTGATTGGCGCGAGTGCCAATGTCATTGTGGCTGGGTTGGCAGCTAAGGAAGGACACCATATTTCATTCGGTAAATTCTTACTCATCGCCTTTCCATTAATGATTCTTTCAATTTTGATTTGTACGGTTTATATCTATTTGCGATATTTAATTTAGGAGGGGATTAGATGAAGGTTGAGTATAAATTGAACGAGAAACTGATTGAATTAACGGAAAAGAAAAATGGAGATGATTTTGAATTCTCCATCACCCTTCTATCAAAGGAACAGAAAAAAGGGATTGAAAAGGTCCGACAATATTTCGACGATAATAAGGTGCTGACAGACATTCATTTTTACATTCATGCCAACAACCGCTATCAAGTTATCGTCAGAAACGACTTTTATAATGATTTTTTAATCCAGCTATTTAAGGAACAATTTTTGCTAGAAGTAAAATGGGTATAAAAATGACGGCTGCCATTCAAATGGCAGCCGTTATTTTTTCCATTTCAAACATTTGATGAAAAGGGAAAAAGGAGCTGCCCCCACGGGGACAGCCCTTACCTGTTATTTTTTATTTTTTTGGGGCATGAGCAGGTGTGCTGATTTCACCCGCATGGTCTGGTTTTCCTACAGCTTTTCCTTGATTATAGGAAAGACCAAATCCATACTCATATTTGTTACCAGCTTTATTTACATAAGAATAATTAGGGGTTTCTTCAGGTGCAAAGCTAGGGACATCGCCAACTTCATTTTCAACTGCTTCAGCACTAGCAGGGATGGCCATCGGCAGCTTTCCAATCGGGTTAAATTCACCGCGAATGACATCAATTACTGCTTCAGGCTTCGTTCCGTATGTGGCTAGAACAGCAGCCGCATTTGGTTCAATTTGATTAATTAACCAAGGGCTGATAAAGTTGATCGCCGTAATGGCTGGAACGGTTTTTTGGATTTGAATAATTCGATCCACATTCGCGACGCCTGTTTCAGGACCTACCGTGATTCGCGGATTATTATCCCAGTTGGATTGTGCCGGTTTCACCCAAACAAACGCATGTGTTGCTTCCGAAAGATTATCCACGATCGTGATAGAAGCATCATGATTTTTAATGGTCTGTTTTAAATTGGCTGTTGCTGCGGCTGCATCTCCGCCAGTGAACATTTCAACATAAAGCTTCACTTTTTGCAGCTTAGCATCTTTTAACGGCAGGATATTTTTATCGTTGCGTAATAAAACAACCGACTTAAGGTGTGCTTCATCTGCTAACGCTTGAGCTTTAGGATCTGCGACAACGTCCAAAGCATTTTTCGGATCGACATATGGGTCTTCGAATAGACCTAAATTCATCATTTCTGTAAGTAGCAATGAGACAGATTCGTTAACTTCCGCTTCTTTTAGCAACCCTAAGTTTACTGCATTGATAATTAGCTGCGGGTCGGATGATCCTGAAATGATATCTGTTCCTGCTTGAATGGCCTTAGCTACTTTCGCTTCCGGCGATAAATCTTCCGCACCCCAAGCGTTGCTTCCAACAGCACCTGTATCAGAGTTTACATATCCTTTGAATCCAAGGTCGTTGCGCAAGAAATCTAAAATTCCTTTGTTTAGTGCAAAGCCGACTTCTTCAAATTGCTGATCAGGTTTATACCATGGCAATCCTTGATTAGCGCTATACTCGTTACTCGGAAACGCGTAATATGGCATAACAGACGTAACGTTAGCTTTGATCGCTGCCTGGAAAGGAGGAATGTGGTATTTTAACAAGCTGCCTTCTGTCGGATACGGATTGTATTTACCCTCCACAAAGTGAGGGTCTAATCCATTATCACGTGCCCCGCCGCCAGGGAAGTGCTTGACTGTGATCGAAACGCTGTCGCTGCCAAGTTTTTCGCCCTGAAAGCCGGTTATCACGTTATAGACCATGTCTGAAGCTAGAGCAGGGTCCTCACCAAAGGTGTCTTCGATTCTTGCCCATAATGGGTCTGTGGAGACATCTGCTGTATAACCATAAACCTTGCGAATGCCAGCCGCTCTCCATTCCTTGGCAGCAATTTGTCCGAATTCCTTAACTGCTTCTGCGTCTCGTGCCGCTGCAAATCCTAGCGGACCAGGCCAGAAGGTGTGCATGCCAGCACCGTCACTATTATTAGTGTAATCGGTGGAAGCGTGGTTGCGCGGGTTGGAAGTGACAACAACCGGAATGCCCAATCTCGATTCCTCTGCTAATTCCTGTAGCTGATTTGTATATTTTGCAATTACATCGACAGTCGGAGTTTGCCGGAAGATGACATGGCGCATTTTTTTCTTAACAATCATATCGTCATCAGCTTTTACATATTTTCCATTAGCCGGGTTGGCAATCGGAGTGTGCGTGTTAATTAACATCATGCCTGCCTTTTCCTCCAGAGTCATCTTTGACACCAGATTGGCCACGCGCTGAGCCACAGATATTCTCCAATCCTCGTAAGGATCCAAACTCCTGTTGCCATTTAAATCCCTAAATTGCTTCCCATCTACTGTCAGCACACCTTTTTTAGCTGCCTCAATTTCAGGCTGACCAGTAGCTTGATTAGCTGCAATACGATATGTAACCGTATCTGCCCCTCCATTTCCGGCATTTTGTGAAGTTGGGTCAACATACCCCAAATCTCCATTACTATTTGCACTTACCTGCGAGACCATGACTGGAGCTAGCAGAGATAAAGCAAGTGTACCCGTAAGAAGTGTTTTTCTCAGTCTTGACGTTTTTCTTATTTGTTTTGATACTGACGCCATTTTTCTTCCCCCTATTAATCGGTTTTAGTAAACGCTTTCAACCATAATTTTAAGAGGTTATTGAATGATAGTAGTATAGGATTTTTTTTGCTATATTTGTGTTTTTTTTAATATTTAGAAAAATAAGTCTATTTACCTATTTCTAAATTCCTATTTTTTAAAGCAAAAAAATGAGTCATTTAATAGACTCCGTTAGACGCTTGATTTTCTAAATTCAGAGGGAGAACTACCCGTAATTCTTTTAAAATTATTACTAAAATAAGCTAAATCCGAATAACCAACCCGTTCCGCAATCTCTGACATGCGTAATGATGTATTCTGTAGCAATCTTTTACTCTCTTGTATTCGCAGCTCCGTGATATAGCCAACAAATTTTTTATTGAACTGCTGTTTGAATAATTGACTTAAATAGCTGGGATTAATATGGACATGGTCTGCGGCAGCCTTTAGAGTTATTTGATCTAAAGGGGTTTTCTCTATATATTGTAATACCCTTTCAATGGTAGATGATGGAATTGTTTCATCCAGTACTTGAGCAATTTTTCTGCTTGTCTCTTTTTTATTTCGTTTAAATAACCATTTTTCCAGGCATTCCTTTAATTCTTTTTCGTCAATCGGTTTAATAAGGTAATCCGTCACACCGCTCCTCAACGCCTGATGCGCTAATTGGAACTCATGATGAACACTAATGATAAAACAATCCAGTTTCTTGTTTAACTTTGATAACTCATTCGCCAACGAAAGCCCGTCCATTATCGGCATTTGGATATCAGTAATGACAAGGTCAACGTCATTTTGCTTGATCCAGTCCAGTGCCTCTAAACCATTCCCGCATTCATGGATAATTTCTAGAGGAAGTGCCAACTTTTTGATTGTCCACTTAAGGGCTGTCCGAACCCACCTCTCATCATCAACCAGTAAAATTTTTTTCATTTGCTCACCTCTATCCACTTTTTTTTATAACTGTCAGTCTATCAACCTATAAAAAAAGGCTTTGGAAAAGTCCAATAGCCTTTTTTATAGGTGAATTTTCTATGGAGGCAAAACAAATGAAAAAAGCTTTTAGGAAAGAACCTTATTCATACTTCCGCTCTGATAGCCAATTAAATCAAGTGTTATATATTTATAGCCAAACTCTTGTAATTTACGCACAATCGTATCATGATTTTCAAGAATGACCGCCATATCCTTAGGCTCTACCTCAATTCGGGCGATATCCTGGTGAGTTCTCACACGAACCTGGCGGATTTGCAAGGATTTTAAATAGTATTCTGCTTTTTCCACCTTTGTCAGCTTTTCTTTCGTAATGTACTCACCATAGGCAATCCTTGAAGAAAGACAGGCGAACGATGGTTTATCCCACGTCGGCAAATCAAACTCGCGGGAAAGCTCGCGGATTTCTTCCTTATAAAGGTCTGCTTCCTGAAGCGGGCCGCGAATTCCCTTCTCTTTGGCTGCCCGCATGCCTGGACGGAATTCATTCATATCATCGGCAATAACACCATAAATGACATTTTTAAATCCCTTTTCTTCCATGACAGGGATTAAATGATCAAACAAGCTGCTTTTGCAAAAATAGCAGCGGTTTTTACTATTTTCTGCATAACCGGGAATCGCTAACTCGGAAGTTTCAATTACCTGATGCTTCACGCCGATTTTTTCCGCTAGTTTAATCGCCTCTTGAAGCTCGCTGGATGGATAGGTTTCTGAATCGGCTGTAACCGCTAGGACCTTCTCAGGCCCTAATGTCTCGACGGCAGCCTTTAACAGAAACGTACTATCCACACCGCCTGAAAAGGCAACGACAACGGAATCCATTTCTCGGAGAATAGACTGTAATTTACTGTATTTCTCGGTAAGCATTGTCCCCTCTCCCCTCGGGTAAATCAATCTATTTATACTTCATCATTGTTATCTTATTAGGGAATTGACGTCATTATGTTTAAATGGTCATTGCCCCGAAGCCGCCATCCACACGGATCATTGCGCCTGTCACAAAGCTTGAGGCTTTCTCAGACGCAAGCCATACAGTTGCCCCTTGAAGCTCTTCAGCTTCACCAAAGCGGTTCATTGGCGTATGACGCATAATGGATTCAATCCGCTCCTTGTCCAAAATTTTGCGATTTTGTTCAGCCGGGAAGAACCCAGGGATGATTGCATTGACGCGGATTCCATTTTGCGCAAATTCACGTGCTAAAAATTGAGTCACGCTATTAAGGCCGGCTTTTGATACAGAATACGTAAAGACGCGGGACAGCGGAGTTGTTGATGAAACAGACGAAATATTAATAATGCTGCCCTTTCTGTCCTGTTCAATCATTCGCTTCGCAAAAATTTGGCAGGTCATCACAATACCTTTTAAGTTTATATCCATGATTTTGTCATACTCATCCATATCAAGATCAAAGAATGGAGTCGCACTGTTGGTTCCTGGTGCATTCAAGAGAATGTCCCAGCCGCCAGCCCATTGTTCGATTTCAGTTGCTGCCTGCTGCAAGGAATCCTTTGAACTAACATCTGCTTGGAAAGCCTTCGCTTCCCCGCCAGCTTCGACGATTTCCTTTACAACCTTTTCAGCGGTTTCGAGATTGCGGCCGACAATGGCAACCTTTGCCCCATGCTCTGCTAATCCTTTTGCCATAGCTGAGCCTAATACGCCATTTCCACCTACGGCTACAGCCGTTTTTCCGGTTAAGTCAAATAAGTTTGTCATAATGTTCTCCCCCAATTTTTCTAAAATAAATTTCCATTTTCATCAAAGTTAATTTCATATAAATCTGAAACTTGCTCCATATTTGGATGATTGGCTATATAATCGAGCAAAGCTTCAGAAACTTCTATTTCACTGATCTTCAGTGTATTTTTAATGCGCACCATTTTCACTTTGGTAAAATCTAAAATATTACACGTTTTAACGGCAGCCTGAATCGCCTGTTTATCATTCGGCAGTGTGGTGGCTATTTTTGTAGGCGACACAACCGTTGAAGTTAAGCCGTTGGCATATGTTCCTTCTAAGTCCATATCGTCCACTAGGCGCTGAGTTGTAAAATCAGCAGTACCTACCCCATTGGCATTTCCTTCGGATTCAGGAGTAACAGATAGCACGACCATTTTATTAACATCAGGTCCACCAGAGGCGTACGGAGTAGGATAGCGGCCGGTAATATTCGGGTCCATTCCATCACCGCTGATATTTTTACCAATTTCATCAATTACAAGAACATCCAATTGATCAAAGAAAAGCTTAGGCAATAGCTCTTTTGCTTTTTTCTGCAGGTCGGCTTCCTTTTCGATAATTTCTGCAGGCGTAAGAACGTCCACTGCTGCCACTTTATCAAAAGCATTTTCAACGGATGCCACACCAAAAAGAACAGGCTTTTTCGCCATGATAACCTTGGCCATTGCCGGAACATTTTCCGCCATATACTTAAAGCCTAATTGGTGGCAGGCCTCTGCGCCTCTTTGCTTACCTAAACCAATGCTAATCATTTTCATAATGCCGCTTTCAACAGGGCCCCTAAAAGCAGTATGTGGTTTCACCCGGTTGATAACGACAATACCATCAGCTTCTGAAGCATATTTATCAATATAAATTGGCAAGCCATTTGTCAGTTCGTCAATTTTAACCACTTCCATCGAGGAGCGGATTTCACAGCCAACACTTTCTTCTGTGACGCCAAGATGCGCTAACACTTCACGCTGTCCTTCAGCAGTTGCACCGCCATGGCTTCCCATGCTTGGAACAATAAATGGCTTCGCACCAAGTTCCTTTAAGAATCGCACCGTCACTTCCGTTAGTTCAACAAGCCGGTCAAGTCCCCTGCTGCCAACTGCCAAGGCAATTTCCATTCCAGGCTTAACTGTTTTTCTTATATGTTCTTGCTGTAATTTTTCCATTAACGCATGTTCAAGATTATCAATTTTCTCGTCGCTAAAATTCACTTTCACTTTTGCCATCTTCGGCACTGGTATATCTTTTAGTAAGTCTTGAATAACACCCACAATTCTTCACTCCTTCTCTATATCTTTAGTGTTTCCTTATGAAAAATTTACATGTACGGCCATTTTAAGATCTGTTATCATGTAATCCCTTTCAAATTCTTCCAAACAAGGGATGTGTAAATAAAAAATTAATTTGTTTACCAAACTAACAAATTCATTATTATCATATCATTATGATTATTTTACGTCAATGAATTGCGTATCGATCTGATTACAAATCCTTCTTGGCAAAATCAAAGAAAAATCAAGAAAAACGACGAAAAACTGAGAAAAAGGCAGATGACGAACGCTTTCAGCAAGATTGTTTTCGTTTTCAGCATGATTGTTGCCGTTTTCAACCGCTTTGTAAAAATCCCTCACATCCCTGATAATAAGAATATCAAATCAAGAGGAGAAATAAAACATGAAAAAGTTAATTAAAACAGTTGTTGAGTTGATCGAAAAACACGGCGAATACGTCCCATTCGATTCATCAGAACCAGTAATCTCCAATCCACAAAAATAAAAATAGTGGATTGGTTTTTTTATGCAAAAAAACCTGCACTTATATAAATTCTTAATCCTTATACTTATAGGACTTTGGAGAAAAGCCATAATTCTTTTTAAATGTTTTTAAAAAATAACTTTTACTTTCAAAGCCTAACTCAAATGCAATCTGTTCTACTGACTTTACAGAATGATCCAGTAATTCTATTGCTTTTTCCATTTTCACTCTTGTCACATATTCAATAAAACCTTCTCCCATTTCCTTCTTGAACATTCTACTGAAATAACTAGCATTTAAATGTAAATGGTCAGCTACTTCTTTTAGAGAAATTTTTTCACTAAGGTGGGTTTGTACATATTTTTGTGCTTTTAAAACATCTTTATTTCTTGTTGTCAAATTAATGGACTTTACTTGTTCAAGGAACTGACCACAGAGTTCTTCTAATACACATTCTAAATGTTCAAATGTTTCGACATCCTGAATAAAATGGTCTGTCGAGGTATTTGATTGGGTTTCAAAATGTTTTAAAGCGCTTATGCATAATTTAATATCAAATATTAATTTATTTGCCCAATCTTTTATGACTGCCGGAGAATATTTCTTCTCTTTTATATTATTTAATTGATGGTACAAACTCTCTACTATTTGATCTTTTTTATCTTTTAAGATCAACTCTTTTAGTTTCTGCGAGATCTGTACATAATCATGAAATATAGATTCGCTTGTATAGGAAATTGGCCGAAAATATTGAATACTACCATGTTGATAATAAAAACGTTGTTCTTTATTTTTAAGTAAAAGACGGATATTTTCGAATAATGGCTGGTACTTCACATTTTGTTCCCCGATGACAGAAGTAATACTAATGTTTAAAATGGCACCGATTTTTCTATGCATTTCTTTTATCATGAGTTCGATAAACTGATTTATATCCATCATTTTGTTTTTGTTCAAAGGAATAAGAATTAGAAATACCCCTTTTAGATAGAAAGTCTGTACCTTTTGAGCTTTTGTAAATACTTCTTCTACTACGTTGTTTACATTAAATTGAAGCAAACTTTCATTTTCAAAATGATTAATCACTTTTTGATATTGATCAATAAAGCAAAGGATTGGTGCATAGTGCTCGTGTGTAAAGTCCATTCCCAAAAGTTGCTCGTGCTCTTCCCACCAATCCGTCTCTCCCAAATTCTGTTCTTTCATAAGATTAGCTATAAACTTAGATTTGATATTATTTCTTTCTAAAAATGTGGTAACCTTTAAGTGCTGATTGCTTGTATAACGTTCTTGATCCAATTTTTTCTTTAATCTTTCTAGTAAAGCAATGATATTCATCTCTTCCATTGTTTCTTTTAAAATATAATCATAGACTTCTAATTTTAAGGCTTGTTGTGCAAAGCGAAACTCATCGTGACAAGATAGGATCACATGATATGAGTTACTGTTTGATTTTTTTAGATGCTCTATTAACTCAATTCCGGTTAATTTAGGCATCCCAATATCGGTAATCAATACATCATAGGAATTTTCTTGCATATAGACATAAGCCAAACTACTATCTTGAAAATGCGCCACTACTTCAAAACCATAGTCCTGCCATGGAATCATTTTCTTCAAAAATTCAATAACTATAACATCATCATCAACTAAAACTACTCCATACATTCTACACACTCCTTATGCACTGGAATTTGAAACGTTAAAGTTGTACCTTCCCCTTCAATACTATATATCTGCATATGAAAGGATTCTCCATAAATCAAATTCATCCTTTGGTAGACGTTCTGCACTCCTATACCGTTAAAAGAATGATTACTTTTACTATGGTCATTACGATTGGGTTGAAAAACTTTCTCCTTCAATCGTTCTAATGTAAGCTTGTCCATACCTTTACCATTGTCTGTAATGATTATTTCCAAATAAGTCTTATTTTCTTCCTTTGCAAATATTTTAATTGTTTCCTTCCTATTATTATGCCCATGAATGACAGCGTTTTCGATTACTGGCTGTAAGAAAAATCTAGGTACTAGGAAACTAGCGGCTGCTTCGTTCACATCTATCACTAACTCTACATCATGTTGATGACGAAAATTCATCAAATCTACGTAATGCTTTACAATCCTCACCTCTTCTTCTAACGTTATAAAAGCGTTATTTCGATTGATCGTCATCCTAAGGAGTGCGGATAAAGAATAAATAAGTGAAGCACTGCCTGTATCTCCCCCCATTTTTATCTTTAAGCGAATCGCATTTAGGATATTAAATAAAAAATGCGGGTTAATTTGTGCTTGAAGCATTTCTAATTCAGCATTTCGTTTCGCTTCTTCCTGTCTTTTAATCTGTTCAATCATATCCTCGATGGTATCAAGCATATGATTAAAGCTGTGGCCTAATTGAGCGACGTCATTATTTCCAGGAAGATGGATCCTGGCTGATAGGTCACCCTGTTTGATTGCTTTTGTCACATGATGTAATCTTGTGATTGGTTTCGTAAATTCACGCACAAGCAAAATTAATCCAATTAAAAATAAAACTAAAAAACCACCTTGAATCAAAATGGTCGTTCTAGTTACCATATTGATTGAACCAATTGTGTCTTTATATGGGACAAGGCTGACCAATCTCCAATTTGAATAGGATACTGGATAAGAAACCATTAAATGCTTCTCTTCATCATAGTCAACAATTTGATAATGATCGTTCATCACATCGTAGGGTAATTTCATTCCTACCTCATCTTTATCCAAACTTGAATAAATTTCTCCTGTCTTATTGGTCAAATAAAATTTTGCCCTCTTTTCACTTTGAAACTGACTAAAAAGCTTTTTAATCTCATTTTCTTTTAAACTAATAATGATATATGAATTTAAGGAATCAGAACTTTGAATCCTTCTTCCAATCGTAATAAGATACGGGTAAGTTTCTCTATCAGATTTAATGTAGGTTGGATGTGCCCCCAGCCAATAGGTTTGGTAAAAACTTAAGTGGTCCAATTTTTCAAACCATGGTTTTTCTTTGAATTGTAAAGGATTAAAATCGATTCGTGAATAATTGGTGTAATATAAGTCATTTTTAAACAAAATGGTAATATACATAGGCATTAATAAATCAGTAATTCCAGACAATTCATTTGATATTCTTATATAATTAAGAGCTATTTCTTGTTTTACGCTGGGTGAATCTGCATCAATTAACTTATGTGATTTTAGTAACTGATTCATGTTTGAATCAAATTGAATATAGTTAGATGTATAGATCATATCGTCAAACATATTCTTTATTCCTAATTCAAGCATTCGTAAATCATCTTCTGATTGTTTCGCTGCACGTTGTTCTAAAACGTCTTTCGTAAAATAATTTGAAACGATGTAGGTACTAACCCACGGAAAAAAAATGCAGAGAATGACGGAAATAATTAATCTCGTTCGAAGCGACATTTGCTTTATTTTTTTCCAAAATAACTTCACTGATGATCACCGCTTCCAATAGTTCAAACAATAAAAATAGAGAGAAAACGTGTCTGTTTTCTCTCTATTATAGCATGAATATTCTAATTATTTATTAGCATCTACTACGGCTTGTACTTTTTCCTTGATGTTTTTCATGGTTTTATCAAGATTCTGCTCTCCAAGGAGATATAATTCCACCTCAGCACCAAATTCATTATAGGCTTCCGTAATATATGGAGGTGGAGCAATGACTTTACTTGCCTTAACAGAGGTAAGTGCATGCTTCAATGATTCCATATCAATGGCATCAGGTTTTTTGGCTCCATTTACCACTGTTTCTAACGCTTTGTCCATATCTGCTTTCTTCCATGACGGTGTCCAGATTCCTTGTTCCACAATCCCTTCAGTTGTCAACCAACGCATAAATTCATATGCCTCTTGCTTGTGTTTTGAGCTTTTGGCGATTGAAATTAAATCCCCGCCCATCTGTGCTACAGGTTTATCACTTGCCTTATCTTTTGGCCATGGTGCCCAAGCAATTTTAAATTCTGGTGTAAATTGACCCCATTCTGTAATCATAAAACTTCCGGAAGGAACCATTGATGCGGATTGACTAAAGAATTGCTGACGGTAGTCCATTTTTTGCGATAAAATTTCTTCAAATGGAACAGATGATTTATCGACATTTTCTAACTGATTTCGCAGTTCCAGTGATGCGCGCAACATCGGATCAGCTGCGTTCGATGTGCCATCCTCGTGCAAGATCATATTATCTTCTGCTTTACTCATTAATTTTAAAACAGAATGGAAGTTATGCCATGTGTGCAAATATGAACCATAATGACCATCCGTTGTCAGCTTTTTAGCATATTCGGCATAATCATCCCATGTCCAATCAGTCGGAACCTTTAAGCCGGCTTTATCAAGATGTGTCTTATTCATCATAACGAGCATCGTGACATTTTTCATTGGTAAGCCATAATACTCGCCTTTAAAAGCTGGATAGCTATAATTGTATTCTTTAGTAACATCAATGCCTTCTGCTTTAGTAAATTTAGTGATTGGTTCAACAAGTCCTGCGTCAATTCGTTTTGCTAAATCTTGAGAATTGTTAAACATAATCAAATCCATATCATCGCCCGCAGAGGCCATCAAATCTAACTGTTTGAAATAATCCACAGAGCTCATATTTTCTACAAGCGGGATGGATTCAACTTTTACTCCTGGATGCTCTGCTTCATATTTTGCAATGACACCTTTCCATTTTCCAACATCCTCATTAATCCAGTGAACAAATTTTAACGTTACTTCTTTTTTAGATGAATCGGATTTACCTTCATCTGTTGCAGCCTTATCGTTACCAGAACATGCAACTAACATAAACATTGCAAGAATTCCAACCAGTAACAGCGAACCCCACCGTTTAATCACCATATATTCCCCCTTTATATTTAGTTTGTATAGCAACTCTCTCTAAATCAATAGAGGCAGCATATACCACTTTAACCTTTCACTCCGCCGAGCTGTATACCTTCAATAACGTTTTTCTGTCCGATAATGAAAATAATCAGTAATGGCAAAATGGCGGAAACAGATGCAGCCATCATTAATGAGTAAACGCTGCCATGTTGATCTGAAAAACTGTTTACACCTAGTTGAATGGTGTATAATTCTTTTGTTCTTAGGAAAATTAATGGATTTTGGAAGTCATTCCAAGTCCAAATAAAACGTAATATAGCATAAGTTGCGATCGCAGGTCTTACCAATGGTAAGGCAATGGATCTAAAAATTCTAAAATGCCCCGCACCATCCATTCGCGCTGATTCTATGATTTCATTACTAATTCCGAGATAGAATTGGCGCAGCATAAAAGTTCCAAATACACTAAAACTATTTAATAGAATAAGACCAGTGTGTGTATCATAAAGACCAAGCCATCTATATAACAGAAATTGTGTTACTAACAATGTTTGCGGTGGAATCATGAAGGTTGCCAAAACGATTAAAAAGATGAAATCTCTTCCTTTAAAATTAATTTTGGCAAACCCATATGCCGCTAAGCATGAGAATGTACATGAAACTAATGTTGTTAAAACTGTTACCTTGATTGAATTCCAGTATAATAGCAGGAACGGCAATGACCCCGTCCATACTTCTTTATAATTTTCAACCGCATTCCAATGCTTAGGAATCCATTGAATCGGAAAAGTTAATACATCCTCTTCCACTTTCAAAGAAGCAGATATCATCCAAAAGAATGGCATTAGAAAAGCTATTCCAATGAAAACCATAATGATGGTCATAATCAATTTTCTTATATCTAATCTTTGTACCATCTAAACTGCTCCTTTCTTTTTAATAATTCACCCATTTTTTCTGACCAAGAAATTGAATATAAGTAATGATCAAAATAATCAAGAACATGACTATAGAAATAGCGGAGGCATAGCCTGTTTTTAATTCAATAAATGCTTGTTGATACAAATAAACAACTGGTGTTATGGTCGAATTCGCTGGTCCCCCATTCGTTAAAACAATGATTAAATCAAATACTTTAAAACTAGAAATTACACCTGTAACAAACAATAAGAAGGTTGTAGGTGACACCAAGGGGATTGTAATCTTAGTAAATTGAGCCCAAGCACTAGCCCCATCCATTTGTGCTGCTTCGTATAGTTCTTTCGGTATGTTCTGCAAACCGGCCAAGTAAATGATTAAATTAAACCCAATTCCTGTCCAAATCATAATTAACATTACAGAGGGCAAGGCAAAGGTAACGTCTGCGATCCAACCAGGCGGATTCTCAATCCCAAGCGACATCAGTAAATGGTTAATAGGACCTTTCGTTGGATGAAATAGCACTTGAAAAACCACTGCAACGGCTACAACGCTCGAAATAAACGGCATAAAATAGATTACCTTGAACAGATCTTTCAAATAAACATGTTTGTTAATGATTACAGCTAAACCAAGAGATAAAATTAATGTAATTGGCACCGCTAAAATTAAGATAATATTATTGATTAAGCCTTTAATGAATAGTGGATTGGAGAGTAATTTCGAGAAGTTTTCAAATCCTACAAATTTAGCATTTTCATAACCTGATACAAAATTCCAATCGGTAAAACTTAACACAACAGAAGCGAGAATTGGAAATACTACCAAGATTGAGGTCCCAATAAACATCGGTGCAATAAATACGTAACCCGATAAATTCTCCTTCCACCCGCTAAAAGCGGCACTTTTTCTTCTTTTTGCCTGCTTGTTTACCTTATTTTTAGTTATTGGTGCAACTTTTGTTTCGGCCTTTACTTCGCTGCCCACGATTTTCACCTCTTTTTCTTTGTAGAAGATTTAGTTATCTTTATTGTAGGTTAAGTATAGTTTTTGATAACGCTTTCAACAATGCGGAATTTTTACATTATTGAGAATATTTTTACTAGTTTTATCACCTCTCCAATTTCAGATGTAAAATCTCTAGATACTCTATTTAGTTCATGCTTTATTTTTACTTTTCAGGGAAAATTTTTACTTCCTATCGAAAAAGGAAAACTAGTCTTTCTGTGCATGATATATTTATAGAAAAGGAGGGAGCAGCATGCAATTAGGTTCATTTTCAAATGGTATTTATGTGGTTTGTAATTGGATAGCAAGACTAGCTTATTTAAATTTATTATGGATCCTCTTTACTTTAAGCGGATTCGTGATATTTGGTTTTTTTCCAGCGACTATAGCGATGTTAGCTACATTAAGACAGTATCTTTTAAAAAATCATCCACCAGTATTCCAAACTTTTTGGCAATATTATAAAAAGGAGTTCCATAACAGTAATAAATTAGGGTTAATATTCGTTGCGTTCGGCTTTATCTTGTATGTAAATATCACCTTTTTACAATCTACATCTAATGAAACAGCTGCTTTTCTTTTATATTCCAGTATTATCATGAGTTGTATTTATTTTCTCCTCATTTGCTATACGTTGGCTTCTTATGTTGAATTTGATCAGCCATTAAGAACACATATCAAAAATGCACTTCTCATTACCATCTACAGTCCGATTCCAAGTCTATTTATGATTTTTGGAACTGCCGCCATATACTTTGCAGTTGCCGCTATATCGGGATTAGGATTCTTTTTCAGTGTAAGCCTATTAGGTCTTGTGATTCTCTCTTCAGCAAGTCTAGCCTTTAAAAGAATAACAAGAAAACAAGAAGAAATGAGTAATGAAACATAAATCTAATTTATATTTCACTTTACGCACACAAAAAGAGGCTGCCACTTATTAACAGCCTCTTGTTTTATTTGCTAATATTTTTAAAACCAGTCAGAATAACCTAGTTTTCTTAAGTGATTAGCAGAAATCTCCAAGCAATCAAATGGGTCACGGCCATAGGTATCATCTTGTTCTACCAAGAAATACTGTGCCCCGCTCTCAAGGCCTGCTTCCATAATACCTTTAATATTGAGGTTTCCTTCGCCAAGTTCTGCAAATTCAATTGTATTGGTGAATAGGTCAAAGAATTTCCCCATATCCTTGAAGTCAATTTGACTTGTATCAATTTGTCCAATACGATAATCCTTCAAGTGCAGGAGTGAGATACGGCCTGTATATTCTTTAACAAATTCCACAGGATTTACGCCCGCTCTTTGAATCCAGTGAACATCTAATTCAAACCCAAGCTTAGTGGTGTTATTCTTAATAATATCCAACAAATACTCACCATCATATTTTTGGAATTCTATGTGGTGTGTGTGGTAATACAATTCAATTCCGTGTTCAGCCAATCGGTGGGCCATTTCTTCTGCTTTACTAATAAATTCCATGATTTTATCTTTATGACCGATAGCTGTTAATGGCAGCATACCTATACGTAAGAAGTTACAATCCAGGGTCTTGCAGTCGTTTACGATTTTTTCAAAGTCACTTGTCAATGTCTCACCAGGCATTCCAGGAAGCATTGGCTCTACCGCAGCAGAAAGAGCCGCAATCTTAATATCAAAATCTTGACTTGCCCTTTTTATCTCCGCTACGTTCTCTGGAGTCATAGGAATTTGAGAAACTTCAACTGCATGATAGCCAAGCTCACTTACTTTTCTCATTGTTTCATAGGCACCTAGCTCTTCCACTTTGCCTTTTAGCATCATCATTTGAACGCCGATTTTACCCTTTTTCATTGATTATCCCTCCATTTTAACTGCTTGTTTTATCTCTGAAGATTTACGTATAGCATCAATCATTGCAATAGAAACGAATGCATCCTTCGCATGAACATAATCATGAGAATTTTGGAGAATACATTGATAGAATTGGTTAATGGTTTTGAAATGGCTTGCCCCGTAATAGAATTTTGAACCTGGCAGTTTGGCGTCTTCCACCAATTCTTCCTTTTTACCTTCTTCTGTTACTCTCACCAAGATGCTATCTTTGATGTTGAATTTTCCCTTTTCTAACAATACCTCAAGCTCCACGCTTGAATTTTCTGTATTTGCATTAGTAGCAAAGAATAAGCCCTTCGCTCCATGTTTAAAATGGATATGGGCCGATGCCGTATCTTCCACTTCAATTCCATAGTCCAATAATTGATTTATAGATCCTTTAATGGAGTCGATTTCACCGCCAATAAGCTGCATTAAATCGATGGTATGCAATGCTTGGTTAATCATCACACCGCCGCCGGCCAATTCCATTTTGCCGCGCCATGGTTTGGCATCATAATACGCCTTCGGTCTAAACCAAGCTACCAGACCTTTTACCCCTGTAACCTTGCCGTATTCACCGCTCTTAACAATCTCTAGAAGTGTCTCAAACGTTTCATTGTATCGGTTTTGTAAACACACACCAATTTTAATATCACTATGTTCGTTCTCAAGTTTTACCAGCGCCTGTCCCTCTTCCATGTTCAAGCCCAACGGCTTCTCTTGAAAAACATGAACACCTTTTTCTACACAAGCTTTTGTTACAGGGTAGTGCAGATAATGAGGCAGACAGTTATGGACACAATCAAGCGCTTCCTTTTCTAGCATCTCGTGATAATCTGTATAAAAGTTTACGCCAGGTAAGGTATCTTTTAAGGATTCATTTATGTCACAAACTGCGACTAGCTCAGCGTCTAGATTTGCTTGTATAGCTGGTATATGAATTTTAGAAATATCTCCAAGTCCTATTACTGCTGCTTTAAGCATATGCTTCTCCCCTTTTTTGAAACGAACTCAAAGCTGCATTAGCATTGAGTTCGTTTAAGGTGATTACTTTCTAACCGGATATTTACCTTCTTCTGCAATCCGTTTATTTAGTTCTTCTAAGAATAAATCTTCATCAAATGGTAATTCCACTTCCTTGCCTAACCAGCTTGACAGATGCATCGCATTTGCAAGTCTCACACCATTAATACCGTCGCTGCCTGGTGCTAATAATGGTGTACCTTCAACGATTGCTGAAGCAAAGTCTTCTAATACAGCAATGTGCTGACCGCCCCAAACGCTTTCAAATTCAAGGACTTCCTCAGTGAAAATATCACCTTGACCGCCGCCCATGAAAATACTCATAACATCTTGCATACTCATGGTTGCGCTCATTTCATTTTCAGGCTTATTTAGGCGCTTGATAGTGATTTTTTTACTATCATCTACCACGATTTTTCCTTTATCGCCTAAGATTTCTAAACGGTCTGTCCCCACTACATCATGCGTACAAGTTACAAATACACCAGTAGCACCATTTCCATAATCAAAAACGGCAGTTACATCGTCTTCAACAACAATATCTCTTTGATAGCCAAAGTTTGCTTTTGAATAAACCTTTTTAGGCATACCGCAAATCCACTGAAGCAAGTCAATTTGGTGTGGTGCTTGGTTTACAAGAACACCGCCGCCTTCTCCGCCCCATGTTGCTCTCCATTCACTTTGATCGTAGTAACCCTGCGGTCTCCACCAAGTAGTGATAATCCAATTGGTACGGCGAATGCTTCCAATCTCACCATTATCAATAAGTTCTTTTACTTTTTTATAAAGCGGGTTTGTACGCTGGTTAAAGAAGATTGCAAACTTAACTTCAGGCTTTGTCGCTGCAAAGTCGTTTAGCTCTTTCACTTGTTTTGTATATACACCAGCCGGTTTTTCCACTAATGCATGGATGTTTCGTTTTAGTGCTTCAATCCCCATTTCAGGATGGAGGTAATGCGGAACAGTTGTAACGACTGCATTAACGTCACCGCTTTCAAGCATATCGATATAATTATCATAAAAAGGTACATCAGGATAATTTTCTTGTGCTACTTGTTTTTTAGCCGGGTCATTATCACAAATTGCACCGATTACCATGTTCTTTACTTTGCCTTCTGAAATGAATTTAGCGTACATACCGCCTTCTGCGCCTAAACCAATAATTCCTAATTTCACTTGCTCCATTTTTACCTTTCCTCGCTTTCAATTTTTTTTAGAATTTCTAAAAGTGCTTCATATTGAAGTTTATAGCCGCCTGCACCATCAAGCCCTTTGTTGTCCTTAATGATCTCGGCCGCATCTTCAAGCTCTAAATCCTTTAATGAATCAAAGAGAACCAAATGAGGCTCTAGCGTTAAAAAGCCTTTATAGCCTGCTTTAATAAATTGGGAGAGGAGTTCAGGAATTTTTCCTTCTCCTGTACCGCAGACAACATTTTGATTATCTGTAGTAACCGCATCTTTGATGTGAATATACACCACTTCATCCTTTAATAATTCATAGCATGCCTGGATATCTTCACCGCATTGAACGAAGTTGGCAAAATCAAATATCGCCTTAAAGTACGGGGAATTAACCTCTTTTAATATCTCATGACAGCGTCGTGCGATATCTCCGAAAATATCCTTTTCATTTTCATGCAATAAAATGACATTGTATTCCTTCGCAATCGCTGCATATTCCTTTATTTTGCGAATAACATCATCGCGGTAAATATCAGGGTTGTCACCCTTTGGAATATAAAAACTAAAAATACGAATATATTTGCAGTCCAACAGATTGCTAATCTGGCATAGGGTTTTAAGCATTTCTTTTTGTTTTGCAAAGCCTTCTTCATCATTGATGAAGACCTTGCCAATAGGAGATCCAATCGATGATACAGCTATTCCCGCTTTTTCAAGACGCGGAAGGACATTTTCTTTAATCTCAGCAACGGTAAAGTCACCGATGTTTTTCCCATCAATGCCCCGTAAAGATAAATAACGCATGCCTAGATTTGAAACAACCTCAAGCTGTGTATCAAAATCTGATGAAATTTCATCTGAAAATCCTGAGATCAATAAATCTTGATTCATTTATAGTGACTCCTCCTTATTGCTGTGTTGCTGGTTGTAGTTTATTTTTTCGATAGCGTGACGGTGTTATGCCCACCTTTTCTTTAAAAAAGCGGCTAAAATGTGCAAGACTTTCAAACCCCGATGCACTGGATACTTCGGCCAGGGAAAGATCTGGTTCCATTTCTAACAAGAACTTCACTTGGTTAAGCCTGCAGCCCATTACATATTCCATCACAGTAAAGCCTGTGACTTCTTTAAAAACGTGCGATACATAATATTTGCTTAAACTAAGCTCAGACGAAATACGGTCTAAACTAATTTTCTCTGAATAGTGGTCTCTTATCCAAGAAGCAATTTCCTCTACATGTACTTCCTTTTCTGTCTTCCTGCTGGTTACTTGCGCTAACTCCTTCTTACTCATTTTATAGATAGCAAGCAGCAACTGAGTCAGCTCAAGCTTCACTTCAGCTTCTAATAGTTCACTCTTTTTACCCGTACGCTGAAGCTCTTCATCGATTTCGGTTAGAAGCCCCGATATTTTTTTCATCTGCCCGTCCACATATTGGCCATTTTCATCATAGCGTGTACGTAGAAGCGGGTTGTTCAATTTTTTAAACGGCATTAACAAATTCGGTATTCCGAGTGTGGAAATCAAATCAGACAACCATGTTGGTGAAAAATGAAGCACACTTCTCGTATAGATGCTCTCACCCCAGGGGTTGGCTTTATGCAAGGTCATGCCATCCAAAAGAATAATATCACCGGGTACTAGCTCATAGATCCGATTATTAATTAAATACTTACAATCACCGCCGCAGAAGAAATAAATCTCATACTCGTGATGTGAGTGAAACTGAAAAGTATAGGATTCCACTCCGCGCATTCGATAAGATGCATAAATCCATTCATCTAATACTTTTCTTTTATATGGCAGGGAAATTAAATCTTCCACAGCTCTCACGCCTTCCCTAGTAGTAAGCGTTATCAAAGCTTACTTATATTTTACGCCTTAAGCTTAAGAAAAACATTCTCTGAAAATGCCTTCATTTTAATCAAATTTGACTGATATTGCTTTTTATATTTTAGTTTAAGTAAAAAAAAAGACAAAACAGTCCATTTGTTTGGAGGTTTTGTCTCTTATCAGGTAAAGAAAGGTAGCTTATTCCATCCAATTTGTATGGAAAGTACCTTCTTTGTCAATACGCTGGTACGTGTGGGCACCAAAGTAATCACGTTGCGCCTGTAATAGGTTGGCTGGAAGTGTTTCGGTACGGTAGCTGTCATAGTAAGCAATCGCACTTGCAAACGATGGTACCGGAATACCGCGTTCAATGGCCAAGGATAGCACTTGACGAAGTGATTGCTGATAGCCTTCCACAATTTCCTTAAAGTATGGATCTAATAATAGGTTCTTCAATTCTGGGTCGCGATCGTAAGCATCTTTAATTTTTTGCAGGAATTGGGCACGAATGATACAGCCGCCGCGGAAAATCATTGCGATATCCCCATAACGAAGATTCCAATCGTACTCTTCAGATGCTGAGCGCATTTGTGCAAAGCCTTGTGCGTAAGAGCATATTTTACTCATATATAATGCCTTACGAACCGCTTCAATCAACTCTTCTTTATTGCCTTCAAATGGTTTTGCCTCAGGCCCATTCAATACTTTGCTTGCCTTTACACGTTCCTCTTTCATCGCTGAAATAAAGCGCGCAAATACAGATTCAGTAATAAGCGGCAGCGGTACACCTAAATCTAAAGCGTTTTGGCTTGTCCATTTACCAGTACCTTTTTGGCCGGCAGTATCCATGATGACATCAACCATTGGCTTTCCAGTTTCTTCATCCACTTTTGTAAAAATGTCAGCGGTAATTTCAATCAAATAACTGTCTAGTTCGCCTTTATTCCACTCGGCAAATACTTGATGAAGCTCCTCTGCATTTAAACCAAGGACATTCTTAAGGATAAAGTATGCTTCACAAATTAGCTGCATATCGCCGTACTCGATGCCATTATGAACCATTTTCACATAGTGTCCTGCCCCATTCGGACCGATATACGTACAGCATGGGTCACCTTCTACTTTTGCAGAGATGGCTTCTAAAATTGGTTTGACAAGCTCATAAGCTTCCTGTTTACCGCCAGGCATAATCGAAGGTCCTTTTAATGCGCCTTCTTCCCCACCGGATACGCCAGTACCGATAAAATGGTATCCTGCTGACGCTAGTTCCTTATTCCTTCTGATGGTGTCCTGGAAGAATGTATTTCCGCCATCGATCAGAATATCGCCTTCCTCAAGAAATGGCTTTAAAGAGTCGATTGTGGCATCGGTAGCAGTACCTGCTTTAACCATTAATAAAATTTTGCGGGGCTTTTCCAACGAGTTGACAAATTCCTCGACAGTGCGGGCACCAACAAAGTTTTTACCCTCTGCTTCATTTTTCAAAAATTCATCTGTTTTTTCGTAAGAGCGGTTAAAGACTGCAACGGAATACCCTCTGCTCTCAATATTTAAAGCAAGATTTTTCCCCATTACAGCTAATCCAACTACACCAATTTGTTGCTTTGACATATGACAATCTCCCTCCGTTTATCGGTTTGGGCTCGCGGGCACCATTAATATACCATCCATAATAGCGTTTTAAGCAAAGAACATCAAGAAAGGCATTCCTAAATTATCGCTGTAAGAAATACTTTTCTGCATTGTGATAACCAATATTTCTAACCATTTGCTCCATGTACTCCTGATTATTTGGCGCTAAGCCTCTTTCCACCCATTCTCCAAGTATGTTGCAGAGGATTCGACGGAAATAATCATGCCTTGCGTAAGATAGGAAACTGCGGGAATCTGTCAGCATACCAATAAAGTGGCTTAATAACCCAACGTTTGCAAGATCCTTCATTTGTTTTTCCATTCCATCGATATGATCGAGGAACCACCAGCCTGAACCAAATTGAACCTTACCCGGAATACCCTCTTCATAAAAATTACCCATCATGCCAGCAAGAACAACATTATCCTTCTGGTTTAAGTTAAACAATACCGTTCTTGGCAATGCATTCTGTACGTCAAGAGCATCAAGAAAGCGGGAGATGCCTTCAGCAAAATTGGTTTCGCCAACAGAATCAAAACCTGTATCAGGACCAAGCAGATTTTTCATTTTCGTATTATTGCTGCGCATGGCTCCCATATGAAGCTGCATGACCCATTGTTTTTCCGCATACATTTTTCCAAGCTCCGTCAATAGGAACGCTCTATATGGAGTGATTTCTTCTTCATCAAGCTCTTCACCATTGAACTTCTTATCAAAAATTGGTGAAATCTCTTCTTTAGTCGTTTGTACATATTCCATTTTTTGAATATCATGGTCAGATGCTCGGCCGCCATTTTCATGGAAGTAATCAACCCGCTGTTTTAATGCTTGTAAAAACGAATCTAAAGAGTCCACCTTAATCCCGGATACTTCCGATAATGTTTCAAGCCATGTTTTAAAGGTTGGCCGCTCAATGAAAAGGGCACCGTCAGGACGGAAGGTTGGCGCAATGATGGCCTTAAACGTTTCATCCTTCTTCAACAATTGGTGGTATTCAAGAGTTGAAACTGGGTCATCTGTAGTACCGATAAATTTTACATTAGATCGTTCGATGAAGGCTCTTGGCCTGAATTCCGGCTTCTCGAGTTTTTCATTGCACTCGTTAAAAATTTCACGGGCGGTTTCCGGATTAAGAACCTTCTCGATTCCAAAAAACATTTTTAATTCCATATGTGTCCAATGATAAAGCGGGTTGCCAATTAAATGAGGCACTGTTTCCGCCCAGGCAGCAAACTTCTCCCAGTCATCAGCGTCGCCGGTAATGAACCTTTCGCCAATACCATGCATACGCATGGCTCTCCATTTATAATGGTCGCCGCCAAGCCACACTTCCGTAATGCTTCGATATGGTTTGTTTTCCCAAACTTCTTGGGGATTTAAATGGCAGTGAAAGTCAAAGATTGGCAATCCCTGCGCGGCATTTTCATAAAGTCCCTTAGCTGTCTCGGTATTTAATAAGAAATGATTATCTAAAAAAGCTTTCATTCTATTCCCTCCCAATAGTAAAGCTTTAGCTGTAAACCCTTTCAATTGCGCTAAAAAATTTTAAAAAATACATATAGTTTAATTTAATTTGTTTATTAAACTAATTAATTACAAGTATAAATTATCATGTTTATCTTGATTCGTCAATGAAGGAAATCAATAATATGTTTTTCCGCCATTTAATAATTTGATATAATAGAAATACTTATAAAAGTGTATAAAATGGAGGAACTCAATGATTACCGGTGATGCGGCATATATAAAAAAAATAAATCGTTCCTTAATCATTAAGGAAATTGTAAAAGCAGGAATGATTTCCCGCGCAGATATATCCAAAGTGACTGACCTGACGAGAGCTACCATTTCTGCCCAGGTTGCTGACCTTTTGGATGAAGGACTGATTATTGAGACACAGCTTGAGCATTTTTCTGTCGGAAGAAAGCCGATTATGCTTTCATTAAACAGCCACGCAGGCTATGCCCTTGGAATCGACCTTGATTATGGTCAAATATCCTTTACGTTATCAGACCTGCTGGGTCATCCTGTTACATCTACTATTATTAAAATAAACACAACAGACTATGCAGAGATTCTTCATATATTAGTTGAGCAAATTAAAAAATATAAAGCGGAATACACTGACAGCCACTACGGAATTGTCGGAATTGTCATTGCCATCCATGGCCTTGTTGGGAAGGACGAAGTGGTTCATTTTGTACCACGACTTGGATGGGCGGATATTCATTTAAAAACCGATCTTGAAAATGAAATTGATATCGATGTTTATCTTGAAAACAATGCCAACCTAAGCTCTTTTGCAGAACGGGTATTTTTTCACCATGAAACAGATAACCTGCTTTGTGCCACTCTCTATTCCGGAATTGGAATGGGAATGATGATGAAAAATGACTTCTTCCGCGGGCATGATGGCTTTGCTGGTGAGATTGGCCATATGATTGTTGTCCCTGAAGGCAGGCCATGCAACTGCGGCAATAAAGGATGCTGGGAGAAGTACGCCTCAGAATCAAGTATATTCGAGTATCTATCCGAAAAAAGACAAATGAAAAACCTATCCTATGAGGATATTCAAAAATGGCTTGATGAAGGTGACCAAGAAGTACACGAGCAGCTGGAACAGTTACTCTACTATCTCTCCGTCGGCTTAAATAATATGATTAATATTTACAATCCTGATGTCCTTGTGCTCGACAGTGAACTTCTAAGGATGTATCCGGATGCTCTTGATAAAATTAAGAGAAATTTACATTCGTCTATTAGTCATTACCGTGAGTTATCCATTTCTTCAATTGGGAAAAAGTCTTGCGTATTAGGTGCATGTGCCCTTGCGATTAAACATTTCCTTGGTGTTCCGATGCTGAATTTACCATTTGAACAGCAGGAGAATGAAATCGTTTCCTAAAAAAAATCCCTTTATGAAAAGGGATTTTTTTATTGCATAAAAAAAGAAGATAGCTAAGTTCCCTTAACTATCTTCCATCTTCCATATTAAGAAGCTTTTCTCTTTTCAGCCAAATCAATAGCAAGCTGCTGTGTTTTTTTCTTATTTAACGGATATAGGAATACAAGAATTAAGAAAATTACAAGTAGAGTAACTGCCGGAACCAATGTGGCGAGTGTATGAATTCCATTCAATGTTTCCTGTGTTTGCGCCTTAAGAGTTGCATTATAACCAACTGATGCAATCGCAAAACCACCCACACCACCAGCAATCGCTTGTCCTACTTTACGGGCAAAGGAATAGATTGAATAAACAGTTCCATCTTCACGTAAACCAGTCAGGTATTCATGATAATCGATAACGTCAGTTACAAATGCCCAAACGACTAAGTTAAATAATCCGTAGCCAAACATGGCAATCGCTAAAATTCCAATAAATTGGTTTGCATTAAGGTTTGGAAGTAGATATAAAACGCCATATACAACAGCTGCGAGTAACAACCCTGCTGCGGCAACTTCTTTTTTCCCGAATTTAGCTACTAATGGCTTAACCAATGGCATTCCCACAAATACTGCTACAGATTGAATAAGACCAACCATACTTAAAGCTTTGGCATTGCCAAAATAATCTTTAAACAAGTAAACGTTTACTGCACCGATTAACATAAATGTCACCATGAAAGCCAATGATGCAATCAAAATCCACAGTAAAGGTTTGTTTTTTGCAAGGCCCTTTAATGTTTGACCTAAATTCACTTTTTCCTTTTTTGAATCAGTGATTGTAATACGTTCTACTGACATTTTGTAGCAAGCCATATAACAAGCAATGGCAAGTACTCCAAAAATGATGGCCCCTAATAAAAAGTGATTGGCATCAGCCTTATTATTGACAAACAGAATCATTGGGCCGACTACGTTAATGATTAAACCAGCTAGGTTTCCTCCTAATGTTCTCCAACTTGATAGTGAAGTACGTTCAACTGGATCACCTGTAATTACAGAAGCCATTGATCCATACGGAATATTAACGGTGCTATATAATGTTCCCCATAATATATACGTTACAAATGCATATGCTTCATAAAATCCTGTAGACATTCCCGGAATGTGTACAAACATTAACACCCCAGTGACGACAAGCGGAAATGACATTCTAAAAATCCATGGTCTGAACTTGCCATTTTTTCCGGATTTTCTTGTATCAATAAAACGTCCCCAAGAAACATCGGCTACGGCATCCCATAGGCGGGCAACTAAGAAAAGGGTTCCTACAAAAGCAGGATTTAGACCATAAACATCTGTGTAATAAACCATTAAGAACGATGCTACTAAAACAAAGAAGAAATCGTTTCCAAAATCACCAAACAAATAACCTAATTTATCTTTCATTCCAAACGGACGAACTGCTGCTTTTTCTACATTAAAATCTGGTGCTTGTACTCTTGCACTTTGTGCCATGGTTACCCCTCCGTTATAATTTTTATTTGTAATCCTTTTCAAAAAACAGTTAAAAATAATTTGTACATCTCGAGATTGGTTTATACTTCCATTAATTTGTTTAATGAACTAACAAATCAACTTCGTATATGTAGAATATCACCATCGACTTTTTTCGTCAATAACTTTATGTAAGCGCTAATATAAAAAATTTACCATTTCATATGTTGAAAACTATAATGGTCACCTAATGTTCAAGAACTTCACCCATTGTTCAAAATTGAGCAAAGTAAATTTCTTATAATAGAAGTAATGAAATCATTTAAAACAGATGGGTAGTGTGTTGATGGAGAAATTACTTTATATTACAGCAAATCCAAAGGGTCTTGAAAAATCAAAAGGGTTGCAAATTGGAGAGGCTTTTCTCGAATCCTTTATAAATGAAAGGCCGGATGTAGAAATTAAGAGAATGGATTTATTCCAATTAGATTTTGTCCAGATGGATGCCGATTTAGTATTTGCACGCGGAAAATTAGCAGGATACGGCTATACATTAGACCAGCTTTCAGAAACCGAAAGGGAAAAAATCCTTAAAATGCACGCTCTTGCAGATGAATTTATTGGATTTGACTACTATGTCTTTGTTTCACCATTATGGAATTTAAATTCACCGGCGATCTTGAAAGCATTCCTCGATAATCTATTTATTGCAGGAAAAACCTTCACCCATACTCCTAACGGACCAAAGGGATTATTATCAGGGAAAAAGGCGATTCATATTCAAACCCGCGGCGGCCAATATACAGGTTCCCCTATACAGGAATTAGAGTCTGGGGACCGTTATTTAAAAATTGCCCTTAACTTCCTAGGAATTGACGTCATGAATAGTGTCATTGCTGAGGGTTTGGACCTTTATCCGCAAAAGGTACCGGAAATTGTTGCCGCTTCCAAAGAAAAAGCACGTTTAGCCGCGAAGGAACTTGCGGGCATTTCTCAGCCTGTCCTCCTATAATATGAATAGCTTCCCTTCTATTGGGAAGCTATTTTTGTATAAAAATTTCCCGGAAAATGTCGAAGCTCAACAGACTTATTCCTTTATTTTTTGTCGAAATTTCCCTTCTTATAGTATAATCGGATTATAGGAACGAACCACTCCTGACCAAAAGAACATAGTAGCGGAGATAAATGAATGTTAAAAGATTTTGTTTCAAATACTGCCCTATTAATATCAGCCTTTTTTGTCTTAGGGCAATTATTCAAAAATAGACCATTAAAGGCTTCTTCACCATTGTCCACTAAACTATATTGGGGACTTTCCTACGGTATCCTTGGAAACATACTCATGATTTTTAGTATTAAAATTTCTACCACAACAATTGCCGACCTCCGCCATTTAGTAATCGTTCTTGCGGCTGCTTTCGGGGGATTCATTCCCGCCATGCTCTCTTCTGCCCTTATTGTAATAGGGAGATTTCTGCTTTTCGGTTATAGTGATGCAGCTCTTTATGCTTCTATCGGAATGCTGTTTATAGCGATCATAAGCAGCGGATTAGCAAGATTGAATTATAATTTTACAATAAAAGCTTTTTTCATGAACCTGATTGGATTATTTATCCTAACAATCGTTTTTACCATCAATATTGAAGATCCAATTGTATTAAAAAAGTTGTTAATCATGCATTATATTTTTTCGTTAACAGGCGGATTTATCGCCTATCATTTTTCTGTGTTTATCGCCCATTCTAATGAAAACCAAAGAAAATTAAAGAATAGCCTTATCGAACTGAAAGAAACACAGCATAAATTAGAGAAATCCAATGAACGATTAAACCAACTCTCTTATGTAGACGGATTAACCGGTGTGGGAAATCGAAGATATTTTGATACGAAACTGGAAAAGGCATGGCTTCATGCTCAATCGGATCAAGTCCCAATTTCATTACTAATGTTCGACATTGATTTCTTTAAAAAATATAATGATACCTATGGCCATCTTACTGGTGATTATTGCTTGCAAACCATTGCCCAAGCTATTAACAATCTCGTAACGGAAGATTCAAGCTATACACTCTGCCGTTATGGCGGTGAGGAATTCAGCCTCATCATGCCTGCAGCAAACCGGGAAAATGCCGAACAATTTGCCTCACTAATCAAGAAAACAGTTAAGGAACTAAATATTCCCCATATTAAATCAGAAATAGCAGAAATCGTCACCCTAAGCATCGGAATCGCCTCATTCATCCCTGGTCCGGCAGCCAAACCAGAGGATTTGATTCAGTTGGCAGACGAGGCCCTTTATACTTCAAAAACAAAAGGCAGGGACACGATTTCCGTTTTGTAACAAAATAAGACCGGGCAGTGAAGCCCGGTCTTATTGAGTTAAATCATAGAAAATCTTCCCGCTGAGGTGTAAAAACATCCAGTATGATCGAGTCATCTTCAAGCGCTTTAACCCCATGCAAAGTATTTGAAGGAATGTAGATGCTGTCCCCTTTCACCACTTGCTGGACGTTTCCATCCAAATTGAACTCAAAACTTCCTTGAACAATATAACTTACCTGTTCGTGCGGGTGGGAGTGGATTGCACCAATGGCATCCTTTTGGAAACTTACTTCTGTCATCATCAGGCTTCCGCCCCTTCCCAAAAGCTTCCTTTTGGCACCTTCTCCTGCTTCCACAGAATTTTCCTTATTTCCAAAGCAAAACAAGTCAATCACCTCAACTTTACATATTTATCTTGTAGCTTCTACCCTGCCTGAGATAATGGAATTGATCTCCTCAAGAGATGGATTCCCTTCCCAATCACCCTTAAATTGAGTTGCCAACGCACCTAAAATATTGGCCCTGGTTAAAGCCATTTCTAGGGATACATGAGTCAAAGCAGCCTCGTTATCTAAATACACAGAGAGGAATCCTGCTGCAAACGCATCACCAGCCCCGACCGTATCGATGACCTGTGTGACTACATGTGGGGCTGCTTTAACAGAATCGCCGTTGATAAAGCCCATCGATCCCTCGGCACCGAGCTTTATGATAACTACTTTCGGCCCCATTCGCAGGAATCTCTCTCCATATTCTTCAATGGATTGTTGACCTAATAGAAACTCTGCTTCCTCCACGCCTGGCAGAAACACATCACATAGCGGGATAAGGGAAAGTAAAACACTCCGCGCCTTCTCCTCACTCCAGAGCTTTCTCCGTAAATTTGGGTCAAAGGAAATGGTCAGTCCCATATCCCTGGCCATTTCCATTGCCTTTCGGATAGCTTCGGCAGCATTTTCACTTAAGGCCGGTGTTATTCCTGTGACATGCAAATGCTTGACACCAGCAAACCACTCTTTTTGCACATCTTCTGGCTGAAGATTGCTAGCGGCTGAGTTTTTCCGATAATAATAAACGGTTGGATCACCATAGCTTTTACTTTCTTTAAAATAAACCGCCGTAGGTTTTTCCGCATCACGGAGGGCATAGGTTACATCTACTCCCTCTCCGCCAAGTGTTGACAAAATAAAGTCACCAAACGGATCTTTTCCTAGTTTACTGACCCATCTAACCTTCTTGCCTAAACGTGTCAGGGTGATGGCAACATTTGATTCGGCACCTGCCAGGGACTTAGTAAAGAGCGGCTCATACTTAATCCCTTTTTCCCCGATTGTTTGAAAAAGAACCATGCTTTCCCCAATTGTCAGTACATCCGTACGGTTATTTGGCTGCATGTACCTGCACCTCTTTAGCTAGTCTAGTATACGCCGAAGCTAATTTCGTAATTTGCTCAAAATCGCCTTTTTTAATTAACTCATTGTTTACTAGATTTCCACCAAGCCCAGCGGCAATAGCGCCGTATCCCAAAACCTCTTTGATATTGTCCAGATTCACTCCGCCTGTTACCATCATTGGAATATGGTTAAGCGGTCCTCGGATATCTTTAATATATTTCATTCCCATCGAACCGACTGGAAAAACCTTAACAGCGCTTGCCCCGAGGCGATATGCGCGGACGATCTCAGTAGGCGTCAAGGTTCCAGGCCAAACTTCCACACCTTGTTCAAGCCCGTAAGATAATACCTCTTCATCCAGGTTTGGTGATACAAGATATTCTGAACCTGCCTGAACCGCTTCCTTTGCCATATCAAGATCCAAAACGGTACCCGCACCAATTCGTAATTGGTCTCCAAATTTCCCTTTCAGATCATGAATCATGTTAAGAGCGCCAACGGTGTTTAATGTCACTTCTAAAAATGAAACTCCGCCTGCTGCCAGGGCTTTGGCTGTGTCTTCACCACTACCGTTTGGTATGCCGCGAATAATTGCCACAATTTTTTCTTGTTTTAATAAAGAAACTAAGTTTTGCTCCATTGAAACTGCCTCCATTACTGAGTTCTTTTTCGCATAAGAGTTTAAATACCTATAATGTTACACCCGTTTTAAAAATAGCAATCTCTCTAAAGTCATTTTTCTCATTGTTTACAAATTCACCGCTGGCCACTTTAATCACATAGTCAATAAATTGTCTCAAGACGACATTTGCTGATTGCTCCAGCAATACTCCGGCGTCAAAGTCAATCCAATGAGGCTTCGCTTCAAATAGCGGGGTATTGGTCGAAATCTTCATGGTTGGAACATAAGTGCCAAACGGTGTTCCCCGTCCGGTTGTAAAGAGAACCATTTGACAGCCTGCCGAAGCCAGCGCAGATGCGGCAACAAGGTCATTTCCTGGGGCGCTCAACAGGTTTAGTCCTTTTTTCTTTAATCTTTCGCCATATTTTAACACATCCGTCACAGTGGAAGTCCCCGCTTTTTGTGTACAACCGAGCGATTTATCCTCAAGGGTAGTGATCCCGCCCGCTTTATTCCCTGGTGATGGGTTTTCATACACAGGCTGATTATTGGCGATAAAGTACTGTTTAAAGTCATTGATTAATTCAACCGTTTTTTCAAAAACCTCTTTATTTTCTGCCCGTTCCATGAGAATCGTTTCCGCTCCGAACATTTCAGGCACCTCAGTTAACACCGTGGTTCCACCCTGGGCAGCAAGAAAATCCGAAAGTCTTCCAAGCAATGGATTGGCCGTGATTCCTGATAGGCCATCTGAACCCCCACATTTCAATCCAAGTTTTAGTTCGGATAATGGGACCTCTTCGCGCTTATCGCTTTTGGCATTTTCATAGATTTCCTTTAAAAGCTTAACTCCTTCCTCAATCTCGTTGCCAACCTCTTGGGAAGCGAGGAATTTCACACGGCCTTCATCAAATTCGCCAAGGCTTTCCTTAAATTCATAGAGATTATTATTCTCGCAGCCAAGCGCTAACACGAGGACGCCGCCAGCATTAGGATGAAGGACTGCATCCTGCAAAATGGTCCTTGTGTTGTGATGGTCGTCGCCAAGCTGGGAGCAGCCATAATTGTGTTTTAATACAAGGATATTTTCAAACGGGCTGATATCGCCCACTTCCTTTTGGAAACGTTTGATAATCGTTTCTGCGACACCGTTGACGCAGCCAACAGTCGGTACGATCCACAATTCATTCCGGATTCCGACGGTACCGTTTTTCCGCCTGAAGCCTTTAAAGGTCAGGTTCTCATTTTTATAAGGATTTTCGGCTAACTTCTGGCTAAATTGATAGTCTTTTATTCCATCAAGATTGGTTTTCGTATTTTGTGTATGAACATGCTCACCGGCAGATATTACTTTTGTAGCATGCCCGATTGGATAGCCATATTTCACGATAAATTCATTTTCTTGAATATCCTTAACAGCGATCTTATGTCCACGTATCAGGTCATCTTTGAGCTCAACCTCACGCCCATTGACCGAAATGGATTTGCCTTTTTGTAAATCCTGCAATGCAACAACAACATTATCATTTTCATTAATCTGGATAAATTCCAACATTGCTTAAATCCCCCTTATCTTGCCGTTTTCTCCTTTAAGACTGCTTGGGCGGCCTGCTTCATTCCCTTTGTTTCGATTTCGTACAAATAATGGGTAACAGCATCCGTTAGCCCCGTAACAGAATTTAAGTCCATTCCCCAATTTTTCTCGTATCCTAAAACTGCACGAACAATTTCTTTTAGACTTTCATGGGTTCCGTCAAAGCTGTCCCATTGCGCTTTGAACAACTCAAGAATGTCTTGGTCATCACTAAGATTAATATCTTCCGCACCTCTTTTTCCCTTATAAAAAGCAATCAATGCAGCTAGAGAGAATACTAGTTTTTCAGGCATTTCCTTTTTACGGTTGATATATTCTAATAAAGATGGCAGGTCTCTAGTTGTATATTTTGAGATGGAATTCAATGAAATACTCATCAGAAAATGCTTGATATATGGGTTTCTAAATCGATCCAGAACATCATTCGCAAAAGAAGCTAATTCTTCGGCCGGAAGATCTAATGTCGGAATAATTTCGTCAAAAATCAGCTCTTTAATAAAGCTGCCCATCACCGGATGCTCGACCGCTTCGGCAACTGTTTCTAAACCGTAAAGGTAGGAAACTGGTGTCATCGCGGTATGAGCGCCGTTTAAAATCCGCACCTTTCTTGTCCGATACGGTGTCAAGTCATCAACAAACTTGGTGTCTAATCCAGCCAAATGGGTTGGAAATTCTTCTTTTATCCACTGAGGCCCTTCAATGACGAAGTTGTAGAATTGTTCGCTGACCACGACAAAATCATCCTGGTAGCCAAGCTCTTCCGTGATTTCTGCGATGGTGTCAACTGGAAATCCCGGAACGATCCGATCAACGAGGCTGTTGCAAAATGTATTGGCATCATTGATCCATTGAACAAATTCCCCACCAAGGTTCCAAGCAGCGGCATATTGAAGAATCATTTCTTTTAGTTTCTCGCCATTTTTTTCAATAAGTTCACAAGGAATGATGATTAACCCTTTGCTGTTATCCCCGTTAAAAGCCTGGAAACGATGGTAAAGAAAAGCCGTCAGCTTTCCAGGAAAGCTCTTTTGCGGGCGGTCCTCCAAGCAGTCCCTTTCCTGATAGGCGATCCCAGCTTCTGTTGTATTGGAAAAAACAAAGCGCAGTTCAGGATTTTGCGCGAGTTCAAGATATTTTTCATATTCCGTATAAAGGTTTAAGCCTCTATTGATGGATTGGATTAAGGTATGCTCCTTGACCGGCTTACCATCCTTCATCCCTTGCAAATAAAGCGTATATAAGCCATCCTGGGCGTTTAATTTTTCTACCTTTTCATACCCGCGTGGCTGAACAACCACAATACTGCCGTTAAAAAGGTTAGCTTTATTCATAACATCGATTTGCCAATCAACAAAAGCCCGTAAAAAGTTTCCTTCGCCAAATTGCAGGACCTTTTCCGGATAGGATTCAATGCCTTGGATGGTCTTTCGAGTAAGTTTCTGCAAAGTTATCTCTCCTTTTATGCACACGTGAACATTTTCCTATTTTATTAAACCGTTTAAAAGCTTCCCGCCCTTTAAACGGTATAAGTTTACTTCACTAAGGATACAGACTTTCTGATCACTAATTCCGTTTCAACAAAAATCTTATCACCTTTGTTTTCATTATTTTCAATCACTTCAAACAGTTTTTCAGCGCCCAGTTTACAGATTTTTTCAACTGGTTTCTTGACAGTTGTCAAAGGCGGGTTTGTATACTGTGCCGAGGCTATATCATCAAAGCCTGTGATCGAAATATCCTCCGGAACATGTAACCCTTTGGCAAATGCTGCATGGAGAGCACCGACTGCCATATCATCATTTGAGCAAAAGACGGCGGTAGGCGGATTGTCTAAGGCGAGCAAATTTTCCATTGCTTCATATCCGCTTTGCAAGTCATAATTTCCTTTTACCATATACTCCTTGCGGATTGGGATATCATTTTCCATCAATGCCTGCAGGTAGCCTTCCCTGCGTTCCAGTGTGGATTGGAAGCCTGTAATCCCTTCAATAATCGCAATTTTCGAATGGCCATTTTCAATCAAATAATTTACAGCATGGCAGGAGCCCTCATGATCATTTGATAGAATGTTAATGATCGACTGATCGTTGATTTCCCGATTCATCACCACAAGCGGAATTTTTTGATTTAACACATGATATATAAAGGAATTATCAGCGTCACTTTGGCTCATTAAAATAATGCCGTCGAACCTTTTGCTATGAATCGTGGAAAAGTCTTCATAATCGTCAATTCCTCTGACGAATAAATTGTAATCCTCATTGATAACGGCATTTACGCCAGTTACCGCATCAGCAAAGAAACTGGAAGATGTTCCATTGGATATGCTCGTAAAGAAAAGGCCGATGGTATAAGACTTTTGAGTGACAAGGCTTTTGGCATTAAAATTTGGTGTATAGTTAAGCTGAGCGGCTATGTCAAGGATCTTTTTCTTCGTATTTGGCTTGATTAGCGGACTGTCATTCAAGGCTCTGGATACAGTCGTATGGGATACATTTGCTAATTTCGCGATATCTTTAATTGTAACCATTTTGTTTCACCCTTTATTTACCTTCCGCTTTTCATTTTACTTGGAATAACGCTTTTTGAAAAGACGAGAGACTAAATTTGCGCTCTCGTCTTTTACATGAAAATTATAATTCAAAGCCAAAGTATTCGTTTGCGTTTTGATAGCTGATTCCTTGAACAATTTTACCTAAAAATTCGATGTTATTAGGCACTTCGCCATTTTCTACCCATTCAGCAATGAGGGCACAGACAATTCTTCTGAAATATTCATGTCTTGTATAGGATAAGAAGCTTCTTGAGTCAGTCAGCATGCCAATGAAGCGGCTGAATAGGCCCATATTGGACAGTGATTTCATTTGCTCAATCATGCCAGCTTTATTGTCATTAAACCACCAGGCTGTTCCGAATTGGATTTTCCCTGGGACTCCACCGCCTTGGAAATTGCCAATCATGGCGGCAATGATATTGTTATCGTTTGGATTTAATGAATAGATAATCGTCTTCGGAAGTCCGCTTTCCTGTTCAATCAAATCCAGCAGTTTAGCTAACGGCTTGGCAATGTTCTCATCATTAATCGAATCCCAGCCCGTATCCGGCCCCAATACCTTAAACATTTTTGAATTCGTATTACGTAATGCATTAATGTGAAGCTGCATAGCCCAGCCTAATTCCGCATAATGTTTACCTAAAAACTTAAAGGTATAGGTTTTGAATTTCTTTTCATCTTCTAGGGAGACTTTATTCCCCTTCAAGGCTTCGCTGAAAATCACTGCTGCTTCTTCTTTCGTAGTGTCAGCATACAACATTTGATCAATGGCGTGGTCAGAAACCAAACAGCCAACAGAATGGAAGAACATGATTCTTGACTCAAGTGCTGTTAAATAGTCGTCATAAGAGTTAATAGACACTCCTGAAACCTCTTGCAGCTTTTCAACCCATGGGAGGAATGTATCACGGTTAATTTCCAATCCTTTGTCAGGTCTGAAGCTTGGTAAAACCTTGACAGCAAAACTTGAATCTTCTTTAAGCTTAAGGTGATATTCCAGGCTGTCCACAGGATCATCTGTTGTGCAAACTACTTTTACATTTGATTTTGTAATGAAATCCCGAGCGCCAAAGCCCTCACTATTCAATTGTGCATTTACCTTCTCCCAGATTTCTGGTGCACTTTCCTCATCAAGTAAATCATAAATCCCGAAAAACCTTTGTAATTCTAAATGAGTCCAATTATAAAGCGGGTTTCCAATTGTCATTGGAACAGTTTTCGCCCACGCCATGAATTTGTCATAGTCATTTGCGCTGCCGGTAATGATTTCCTCTTGAACCCCATTTGCCCGCATTAAACGCCATTTATAATGGTCACCATATAACCAAGCTTCGGTAATATTTTTAAATGTTTTATTTTCATAAATTTCCTTTGGACTTAAATGGCAATGATAATCGATTATTGGCATTTGCTTTGCATAATCATGATATAAACGGACAGCAGTTTCATTTTTCAAAAGAAAGTTTTCATCCATAAAGTTTTGCATATGTCCACCATCTTCCTAGTAAGTAAATTATTGTTAACGTTAACAAATTGATTGAAAAAAATTGTAGTTAAATAGCAACACTTTTCGATAGTTCAGCATAATGTTAACGTTAACATTTATGTTTTTATTTTACCTTAGAACCGAATAGATTGCAATCGGTTTCAAAAAATTGCCATGTAAAACCTGGATAGAAAAAAATCTACACAGGTTTTACGATTTTGTTTAGTTTGTCCGGACCCGCTTCCGATATTCAGATGGAGTCACTCCTGTTTTACGCTTAAATAAGTTACTAAAATACGTAATATCTGAATAACCCAGCCTATCAGCTATTTCAGAAATCCTTAAGGAGGTTCTCTCAAGCAGTTTTTTTGCTTCATTCATCCGGATTTCAAGAACAAAGTCAACAAAGTTCTGTTCTGTTTTATCTTTAAAAAGCTTACTTAAATAACTTGGATTCAAATGCACGTAGTTGGCCGCTTCAGATAATGTGACCTCTCCTGGAACTTTGCTTTTGACGTATTGAATGACCTTCTCAACAGTGGATAACTCTGATGGATCGGCTTCCTTTTGAGGGGCAGCTGCCATTTCTTCACTTTCCTGGCGATGCTTTACCCATTTGTCCAGACATTCTTTCAATTCTTCAAGCTCTACCGGCTTAAGCAGGTAGTCAAATACCCCTGACCTTAGGGCATGCTGTACATACTTAAAATCATCGTAACCGCTGATCATAATACAATCAGTACGAGACTCGCCATTTGCCAATGCCGTAACGAAGGCTAGCCCGTCCATCACGGCCATCCTTACGTCTGTCATAACGAGATCAGCCGGCCTTTCCTTTAAAAAGTCCAGAGCCTCCAAGCCATTGGTGCATTCCCCGATTACCTCAAAGGGCAGCTCTGCCTTGGCGATTGTATGCCGCAGTGCTGTGCGAACCCATTTCTCATCATCAACCAAGAGTATTGTGTACATGCCATCACTTCCCAATAAAACAAAAAGATATATGTTCTTGACTCCTGACCCTTCAATCAGCTACCCGATAAGCCCATTCATCGGCAAGCGAATGCTTATGACTGCTCCCCTGCCTTCGCTGCTTTCAACGCTGATGCCATACTCGTCGCCAAAAAGGTGAACAATTCTTCGATGCACATTCACCATACCGATTCCGGGTCCACCTTCCATGACATCTTTTTGTCTTAGATTCTGGCGGATTTCTTCCAGCCTCGTCGGGGAAATTCCCACTCCATTGTCCTGAATTCTAATAATATAGGCATCCTCTGATTCCTCAAGCGCCGTGATGCTGATTTTTGAGATACCACCTGACGGCTCAAGCCCATGCTTAAAGGAATTTTCAACGATCGGCTGAATCGAAAATTTGGCAATGGTCTGTTTTTTCGCCCAGTCAGGAATCGAGAATTCATACTCGAATTTATCAGCAAAACGGTGCTTCTGTATGCGAAGGTATACCTTTGTGTGGAGAATTTCTTCGTCCAACTTCACGATTTGCGAATTATTATTTATATTATAACGCAATAATTTGGCCAATGCCGCGGAAATATCCGATATTTCCTCCATCCCATTTTCCAAGGCCATTCCGCGAATGGTTTCTAAAGAGTTAAACAAAAAATGCGGATTAATTTGCGCCTGAAGTGCTTTGAGTTCAATTTCCTTTTGACGCAGCAGCATTTCCGTTTCCCTGATTTTAGAAAGATATACTTCATCTACAAGCTCATTTAATCTGATGAGCATTTTATTAAACCCTTGTGTTAGGTCGCCAATCTCATCTTTAGATAAAACCTCGACCTGGCCGCTGAAATCTCCCTTTTCCACTCGCCTCATCATTTTTTGCAATCCGATTATCGGCTTTATGATATTTTCTGCCAGACCTGCACCGAGGATGATCGCAATCAGCATGGTGATGACCGCCATAATAAAAATGGTATTTCGAATATTGACAGAACTCTTGATTAGCTCTTTATAGGGAATGGATGTGATGACAGTCCAACCAAGAAACCCGGAATGGTTATAGGTGAGTAATTTCTTCTGTTCCCCGCTTGTCACAAAGGAACCGCTCTCCCCTTGAAGAATTTTTTGCATATTTTGCAGTGACGCCTTCTTCCCCAGTTGAGAAAAGTCTGGGTTATAGACGTAGTTTCCCTGTGAATCTACAATATACATAAACCCAGAATGACCGATATTGACTTGGCTGGCAATTTCCTTAAACCTCTTAAAATTAACATCTACCACTATAAAACCGACCGGTTTCAGGGTTTTTGGACTAAACAATCTTCTGGCAATGGAGATAACATGCTCTTTGTTCTCGTTATCTTCAAGTGTACGTGTAAAAATAACTGGTTCAGCTGTTTCGGGCAGGATTCTATCAAAAAACTTCGGTTGAAACGCCTCCATTGGATGAAACCGATTGTAGCGGATATCGATTGCATCGACTGTAACGACATTATTCAAGGAAATCGTAATGTTAGCTATGTCCGATCTTGAATAGGCAGCATTTTGCAACACCTTTTTGATATTAGCTGTCCCGCCACTTGAGTTTAATTCCTCTTCGGTCGTCATTTGGAGAAATCGATTCACCGCTTGGTTATTCAAAATTTTTAATATTTCAATCTCAAAATCACCCACATAATACTCAATATGGGTATTTACCTGCCTGATGATTTGCCAACTGTATGAACGTGCTTCACTCTCAAGTACTTCCACTGATTTCTGGTAGGAAAAAAAGCCGATAAAACTAATCGGCACAATCACAAAAAGTGCAGAAAAAACAAACAACTTACGAACCAGTGACTGATCTTTCAAGAGCAGTGCGTGCGCTAGCCGCTCCAACATATTTCTTCTTATACGCTTCATAACTCACCTTATTTCTAGGGTACATGAAAAAAGAAAGACTATGCAAAATGAATCCATTTTAAGCATAGTCTCTCGAGTTATTTTTTCCTTACATTCAAAAATTATTTTCTAGCTGCGTCGATGGCATCAAGAACATCTTTATAGTCAGCACGATACTTATCGATTACAGGCTTAACTTTATTTTGCCAAGGCTTAACATCTTTTACCTCAACAATCTTCACACCAGACTCTTCAATTTTCTTCTGTGAATCTTTCTCCATTTTATCCCATTCTGCACGTTCTGTTTTCACAGATTCTGTAGCAGCTTCTTGGATAATCTTTTTATCTGCATCACTTAATTTATCCCAAACAGTTTTGCTGGCTAATAGAATCTCAGGTACACGCTGGTGGCCGTCAAGAATTAAATTCTTAGCTACCTGATAGTGGTTAGCAGAAACATAGCTTGGTGTATTGTTTTCAGCTCCATCGATAACGCCTGTTTGCAGTGAGCTAAATACTTCTCCATAAGGCATTGGAGTGGCACTGCCGCCTAGTGCTGCAATCAAATCAATATTAATCTGGTTTTGTTGTACACGGATTTTTTGGCCTTTTAGATCATCAACGCTCTTGATCGGCTTAGTAGAATAGAAGCTACGTGCACCTGAATCATAGTAGGCAAGACCTTCCATTTTAGACGCTTCTAAGCTCTTTAACATTTCCTGGCCTTTTTCACTGTTTAAAAATTTCCATTCATGTTCGGAACTGTCAAAGATATATGGAAGACTGAATACACCTAGAGGCTTACTGAATTCAGCCAATGGTCCGGCACTTACACGTGTGAATTCAACCGCTCCCAATTGAACTTGTTCAATGACAGATTTCTCATCTCCAAGCGAGCCGTTCGGGAATACGCTAATTTTAATGCGGCCATCTGATTTTTTGTTCACAAGCTCAGCAAATTTCTTATCTCCCAATACAGTTGGATAGTTATCAGGATGTGTATCAGCCAAACGGAAAGAGTATGTTTTTCCTTCTGATTTTGCGCCTTTATCTCCATCAGTTTTTGCTTTATCTGCCGTTCCACCACATGCAGCAAGGATTAAACTTGCCCCAAGGACTGTACTTAGAGTTGCTGATAAACGTTTTGTAGACTTCTTCATTATAAATCCCCCTTCTAAATTTTAAAATTAATTAGATATATAGATAACTTTTGAAACCGATTTTAATGGCCTAACACATGTGGCAGCCATAGTGAAATGCTTGGAACATAGGTTAAAAGCATCAATGCTGCCACGAGCACCAATCCAAACGGTGCCATTGCCTTGGCGGCCCTCATGATTGGGACCTCGCCGATGGCGGAACCAATGAAAAGAACCGTTCCAACCGGAGGTGTGAGAAGTCCAATTCCCAAGTTCAACATTAGAATGATACCGAAATGAACCGGATCCATACCCATTGCCGTAACAACAGGAAGCAAGATTGGTGTCATAATCAGGATAAGCGGTGCCATGTCCATGCCGCATCCGAGGATGAGCAGCAATACGTTGATAATTAATAGGATAATAATCGGATTATCAGAGATACTTAACAATCCATCTGTTACCATATTAGGAATTTGTAAGAATGCTAGTACATAACCTAAAGCATTGGATGCTGCAATCAGGAACAATACCATGGAAACCGTCCTGAAGGTTCGAATCAGGATATGCCACATCCGGCTGAACGGAATTTCCTTGAAGACGAAGAATGTTACAATGACTGCATATAAAACAGCGATAGCACCTGATTCTGAAGCAGTAAACCAGCCCGAGAATATTCCACCCAGGATGATCACGATCGGCATGATCGAAATAATTCCATCTTTAATGACTTTTGGTCTATCTTTTTTGTCAATGACAGTTGTTTGAGTGAAGCCTTGGCGGATAGCCAAAATGCGGCTTACAATCATAAGCGTTACACAAAGCAGGATTCCTGGTACTACACCCGCCATAAATAAGGTTGCAATGGACACACCGCCGGAAGCAAGAGAGTACAAAATTAAGTTATGGCTTGGCGGAACAACTACACCCTGAATCGCAGCAGCAGAAGTTAAGCCAGTTGCAAATTCTTTACTGTATCCTTTTTTCTTCATCATCGGAATCATTACTGAACCAATTGACGATACGTCAGCAGCAGCAGAACCCGAGATATTTCCGAACAATAGACAGGCAAGGACGTTTACCATTGCCAAACCGCCGCGGACCCGGCCAACTATTAGCATCGCGAAGTTAATTAAGCGAGCGGCTAAGCCCCCTTCATTCATTAACTGGCCAGCCAGAATAAAGAACGGGATTGTTAATAATGCAAATGAGTTTACACCCTGAATCATCCGTTGTCCAATTACCTCGAGCGGCATGTTCAAGTAAATCATAGTGAGAACAGTTGAACCTGCCAATGTCAGCGCCACCGGAAAACGCAGCAGCAGCATGATAACAAAGCTTGAAAGCAGAATGATTATGGCAATTGTTGTTTGATCCATTGTTAGTGGCCACCACCCTCTACGTTATGTCTTCTAGTGTCAACACCAATTAATTGCAAGAAAGCGTAAATGATCATCATGAAACCGGTAATCGGCATGACCGCATATTCCCAAGCATTAGATAATTTTGTTGCTGGCAGAGTCGATTCACTCATTAAAACGGTAAAATCCCAGCCATATTTCAGCAAATAATAACCGAATGCCATCGTTGCAAACGATACCACTTTATCGATGACCTTAATCACCGCTGGAGGCAGTTTTGCGGTAAAGGATTCAATGGCTAAATGCAGTTTTTCACGAACGCCTATGGCAATTCCCATAAACGAAAACCAGCATAACAATAACAGAGTAACTTCCTCTGACCAAAACAGTACGAAATTAAACAATTTTCGAGTAAAAACCTGCAGTGTTACGATGATAATCATGACGATTAGTGAGCCTATCGCCACTTTTTCAAAAAGACTATCAATGAACAGACAAAATCGTTTTAGCGCGTTCACTATCTAATCCCCCTCTTTTTTTGACTTTTTTAATTCTTCTTGATTTTGTAAGTGCTTTCTAAAATTATTGTAAATGTTTTCATTCCTATCGTTAACCCTGCTGATTTTAGATTTTTTTATACTTTTTTTAGGTCAGCTCAAAAATTCGACAAAAAATGGACTAATTTCTAAAAAAAGAAGAACGGGGCATCTCAGACTTTAGCCCCGTTCTCAATTATTTTTATTTTTCTTTAGCACTACGCTTCTGCTTCATTCATTTCGCAAGCGTGAATTTCACAATTTATGATGGCTTCATCGAACGTTGTTGCGGTACCAGTGATTCTTGCAGAACCGTAAAATTTGCGTCCCAATTCGATCGCACTTAATTTTAAGTTCTCATTCTCCGGGTCCTTTTCCAATTCTGTCAATGCCTCATAATACTTGGATTTATTCTCCGAAATGGTTGATGATTTAAATAAAAAGATGGGTCCGAAAACGATAAAAGCGGCTAAGATAGGTGTAGCATAATAGAGTAAATGAACCATTTGAATCCCTCCGATATACTTTTTCCACATATTTGTCGTAATTTTGAGAAAAAAAAGGGAAAATTTGTTGAAACCTGCTGAATTTACCTGTAAAATTTTCCTAACAGGTCATTTGGATGGTGAAGTTAATGGAAGTAACAAAACATCTTTTCTTAAATCTATCCATTTTAATCATCTTTCTCTTTTTCAGTTTTATTTTAGTCGATAAAAGTAAAAAGATTACCCTTTCTAAGTCCTCGTATATCGTATTTTTTATTGTGATGCTGTGGATTTGCATCCAATTTTCCTATAATCCTATTTCTTCCGCTAGATTCGATTTAAGAATCATCCCACTCGTCATTGGCGGATTATATATAGGTATTGGTCCGATTTTGGTAGCGGCTGCCATTATTATGAGAAGCTTTTTTGGAATTAATTCTGGCTTATTCTTAACGACCTTGCTTTTTATTCCCTATGCCATTGTTGTTTGGCGGATTTTCCCATGGTTTTGGAAGCAAGATCCTGGAAGACGCATTTTCATATCTATTTGCTTCGGAATGACTTTGAGTGCTTTGACAGTGATAGGCATGGTATTATCGGATACCCATGCTTATTGGCTCGATGTTTGGATCGCTTATTTAATAATCCCCGCACTTGGAATTGGAATTATCTCCTATGCTATTGAATTCATTCAAAAAAATATTGAAATGAGACAGCAATTAGTAAAGGCGGAAAAGTTAAAAGCGGTGGAACAAATGGGTGCGGCCATTTCACATGAAATCAGAAATCCTTTGACGGCGGCAAGCGGATTTGTACAGCTTTTGGAGGATGACCATCTCCCGAGGCAAAAGAGAAAAGAATACTTATCCATTGTCAAGGAAGAACTAAATTCTGCAGAAAAAGTCATCCAAGATTATTTGACTTTTGCCAAGCCTTCCATCGAAACGTACGAGGAGCTTAATCTTAAAAGTGAACTCAAGCAAATCATCAATATTGTCCAGCCTTTAGCCAAACAAAATTCTGTCGAGATTATTACCGACTTTTCAGTTATTGGAATGATTAAAGGAGATCGGCAAAAATTTCGCCAATGCTTTGTGAATGTTTTAAAAAATGCCATTGAAGCAATGCCCAATGGAGGATATTTGAGTGTATCAACTGAATTTAATCAAACCTATATAACGATCAGTGTCAATGATACAGGCATGGGCATGACAGACAAACAAATCGAACGGCTTGGAGAGCCGTTTTACTCGACAAAAGGGAAAAATGGCACAGGCCTTGGTATGATGGTTGTCTACAGTATTGTCCGGGCCATGGGTGGAACCATTTCGGTAGAAAGCAAAGAAGGCGTAGGGACAACCTTTTTATTCAAATTTCCCACTCTTACATCCATTTTTAAAAATCAAATATGATGAAAACCGACGGTACATTCGTGCCGTCGGTTTTTTGGTGTTTTCTTACTTACCGATAAACATCTGCGACCAATGCTTGCCTGTTTCTTCAAACCCTACACCAATATGAGTAAAGTTAGGGCTGAGAATGTTTTTGCGGTGTCCTTCACTATTCATCCAGGCATTCACTACCTCTTGTGGGGTCCGCTGTCCTTGCGCAATATTTTCTCCTGCTGATTTATAAGTGACACCAAAGTCCCTCATCATGTCAAATGGTGAGCCATACGTTGGGCTTGTATGAGAGAAATAGTGGTTTTGCTGCATATCTAGGGCCTTCTTTTGAGCGACACTGCTTAACTGAGTATCCGCCTTTAAGGCTGGAAGCCCATTTTTGCTACGCTGGGCATTCGTTAAATCAATCACCTGCTGCGCATATTGACCGACTGTGCCAGTAGCCGGTGCAGTACTTTTGGCTGGTGCCTTAGGCTGCGGCGCCGGTGTCGTCTGCTTCGGTGCAGGAGCAGGTGCCGGTGCTGGTGCGGGAGCCGGTTGAGTCTGCTTTGGTGCCGGTGCCGGCTGAGTCTGCTTCGGTGCTGGTGTTGGCGACGGCACGTTTACATTTGGTCCCTGTAGGAACGGCTGTGCCTGCTCGATTACTCCAGTTTGGAACCAATTGCCTTGACTAGGGTCAATACGGACAAATTGATATTTAGCATCCTTGATTAAGACAGCCCTCGTATGTGGATATTGATCGCTGTCTAACGCCGTGAAATAAGCCGAAACCATATCATCATTGTTTCGTCTTATTTTTCGATTATCATTAAACAGATTTGCATCGAAATCCGGGTCGTTGTTGTCATTATTTGTATAATCTTCCGTCAGTGGACCATTATGGTCAATCCCATCATCTCTGCCATTACGAACATCAAAAATGCCATTGTTTCGGTTGTTCGTATCAAGAGCCACCCTGTCGCGATCGTTAATGTCATTTCTGTCATTGTTACAAGCGGCCAATCCCATTGTAAGCATGGCAGTTAAAGCTAAGCTAGCTGATTTTTTTATCAATTGTAATACCCCCTTTTGAAAAAATTTTCGCTTGCTTACTTATTTTCTAAATTTCTTATGGAAAGTATTAATGGAAATTAACGTCTTAAAACACAAAAAAAGCCCGCGGTCTCGCAAGCTTTTTGAGTAATTAAATGCTTTATTTATCCAGCATAGGAATTCTGTTTTTATATTTATTGATTAACTCACGATTATGTTCAGCTGCACCATCCGCATTGCCGCTTTTAAATATCGGCGGAGTAAACTTATGTTCCACCATCACATTTACTGCCTCAACCATAATTCCATTGGCAATCGCTGTGCCCACAACAGTGGAACCCGACCCAAACGAGACTTCCATACTTGGCAGCTCCATCATGGCGTCCCCTAAAGGAATGTGGTTATCGATGACAAGATCCGCAGCTTGAAATAGATACTGTCCGTCTTTATGTCGGGACGAAACAGTTTTTGGATAAGCAAGTGAAGTAATGGCAATGACAAAAGCCTTTTGTTTCTTGGCCCATTTTGCCACATCGATTGGGACCGGATTTCTTCCCGATGTAGAAACAACCATAACGACATCATTTGGCGCTATACTGATATCCCCCATAAATGAATCGGCAAAATCATTTTGCTGTTCCAGTTGAGATGAACGTACCGCTCCTTTATGAAGCATAAGGTCTTCGATCAGGATAGGATTGATTGGAACCAATCCGCCAGCACGGTAAAAAAGCTCCTCCCCAATCATGTGAGAGTGGCCGCAGCCAAATACATGCACAATTCCATCATTTTCAATACACTTAGCAATCTCGTTTGCTGCGACTTTTATGCTTTTTTCTTCCACCCCTTCAACGGTGGTCAATAGCTCTTTTAGTTTTTCAAAGTATTGATTGAACATAGCAAAATCTCCATCATTTTTATCTCTTCATCTGAATCATGAATTTGTAGCGGTCTGCCCGATAAACGGACTTTACTAACTCAACAGGAGTCCCGTCCTTTAAGTAAGTGTTTCGCTGTATAAGCATGACAGGTGCGCCTTTGCTGATTTTAAGCAATTTTGCTTCATTTTGATTCGCAATCGAAGACTCGATCATCTGAGAGGCGCTGTCGATTTTTAAATGTAACTGTCCTTCAATATAGGCATATAACGATTGATTGACAATTTGCTCTGTAAGTCCCTTAATAAGATTGGCTGAAATGTAGTTCGTTTCATACGCCATGGGAACACCATCTGCTAAACGAATCCTTTTGATTTCATATACTGGAGCAAACTCTGAAATGGAAAGCTGACCGGCAACTTGTATCGATGCCGGAATGATTTCAAAATGAATTAACTGACTCCCCGGAATCATTCCTCGTGTCTTCATATCCTCGGTAAAACTGGTTAATCCTTGCAGGGGCTGCTCGATTTTCCGCTCCGCAACAAAGGTTCCCTTTCCTTGCAAGCGATATAAATAGCCTTCATTGACGAGCTGCGTAAAGGCCTGCCTCACCGTCATTCGGCTGATTTTATACTTTTCAGCGTATTCCCGTTCTGGAGGAAGGGCATCTCCCGGCAGTAGTTCCCCTTTTTCAATTAACTCTTTAATATGCTCTTCCAATTGATAATAAATAGGAATGGGGGAGTTCTTATTAATCATTTTGCCATTAACACCTTTCTCTCTTTACTCGGGACGTTCGGATGTCCTAATGCCCGCCTTTAACAAGGCAGCTTTAAACCCGCAACAGCCGCTTTATCTGCAATTATTGTAACATAAGGATGTTTTTTCAGGGCAGAGGCTGGAAAACTTTCTGTTAATTCCCCATTCAACAGCTTAAACATGGCATCATTCTTGGATTCTCCAGAAACTAATAGTAAAATTTCTTTGCTTCTTAATATGGAAGCAATCCCCATAGTAATGGCTTTGGTTGGTACTTCCTCTATATTGTTAAAAAATCTGGCGTTAGCTTGAATGGTTGACGGCGCTAACTGAACAACATGCGTGTTGGAACGAAATGAGGTTCCTGGTTCATTAAAGCCGATATGACCATTTTGGCCAATTCCCAACAGTTGCAAATCAATCCCACCATGTTTTTCGATTAAATCGTCATAATATAGACATTCTGCCTGCATATCTTTAACAATCCCGCTTGGTATAAAGGTTTTACTATCATGGATATTGATATGGTTAAACAATTGCTCATTCATGAAATAACGATAGCTGTTTTTATTGTCACCGGAAAGCCCTATATATTCATCCAGATTAAACGTTGTAACGTGTTGGTAGGAAGTTCCGTTCTTCCGATGATCGGTAATTAAATTTTGGTATGTTCCAACAGGAGTACCGCCTGTAGCTAGACCAAGCTTTATTTTAGGATTATTTATAACTTTTTCGATGATATATTCTGCCGCTTTCAGACTCATTTCGTTATAATCTTTGACTTCAATAATTTTCATTTTGTTTCTGCCTCCTTTTTAAAAGCAACTGCTCCCCGGCAAAGAGTCATGAAGACTTCCATATTGTGATCAAGAATAACGATGTCCGCATCTTTTCCTGCCGCAATGCTGCCTTTCTTGTCATATATATTTAGCTGTTTTGCCGGATTCACGGAAGCCATTTGAACAGCCTCTTCAAGAGTACAGCCTGTAAATGATAGAACATTTTTTACTGCATGTCCCAATTTCAAAATACTCCCGGCCAGAGTGCCATTCGCAAGTGTAGCTTTGCCATCTTTCACGGTTACCTCTTGGCCGCCAAGGTCATAATGGCCATTTTTCAAGCATTTAGCCCGCATCGAGTCAGTAATTAAGATAATTCCTTCACTCTGTTTTTGTTTAAAGGCAAGTTTGACCATTTCCGGATGAACATGCACCCCATCAACAATCATCTCTGCCTTTAACTCTTCATGTAAAAAGGCAGCACCCACTATGCCGGGTTCACGATGATGAAGGCCTCTCATTTGATTGAATAAATGTGTTATATGATTGGCACCGGCTTTAACTGCTTCCCCTACCTCTTCAAAGTTAGCATCCGAATGTCCGATGGAAGCAATAATACCGTTTTCCCTTAAATAACGGACCATCTCTAATCCGCCTGGCCGCTCGGGAGCTAAGGTGACAAGTTTTATCATTCCATTGGAGCGTTCTTGCCACTCTTTTAATAATGAGAGATTTGGATCAATGATGTATTGGGTAGGCTGTGCTCCTGCCCGGCTGGCATTGACAAACGGCCCTTCCAAATGGATTCCAAGAATTTCTGCCTGGCCTTTATCCGGTTGATTAGAAATATAATCACCAGCATTGATAACGGCTCTTTCAATTTGTTCTGGTGCCTGAGTCATGGTGGTGGCTAAGAAGCTTGTTGTTCCTTCACCAGGCAAAGTCGACGCCATGTTGTCTAAGGCTTCTTTTGTTGCATCCATCGTATCGGCACCGTTCACTCCATGGATATGAACATCAATGAATCCCGGTACCGCAATATAATTGGATGGAACCTCAATTATTTCAAAGTTTTCTTCATTGGAAAGATCCTCTAATCTCCCAACTTCGATGATGTGATTATTTTCAATTTTTATATATCCTTTTTCAATAATACGATCTTCTGTATAGATTTTTATATCTTTAATTAAGATAAGATTATCTATTGGGTTCATTTTCATTACTTCCTTTCAGATTCTCACTTAATATTAGCATTACTTTTTTCTAGTTGTCTATACCAATTTTTACTCAAGAAATACATCAGAACGTTTCCAACCTTTATAAACATCGATTTATCAAGTATTTGAATAATTTTTAAAAATAACATTTTTAAATTGGTATAGACATCTATAATCAGCCGGTGGTATATTTGTACACGAAAAGCGCTTTCAGCTAAGAATATCTTTTGATAAAAGGAGAGAAAACATCATGTTAGGCTTTTTACAACGAATTGGTAAAGCACTCATGCTGCCTATCGCCGTATTGCCGGCAGCGGGATTGCTGCTCCGTTTTGGGCAGCCGGATTTATTGGATATACCTTTTATTGCCAATGCGGGGAATGCCATTTTTGCTAACCTTGCTTTGATATTTGCGATTGGGGTCGCAATGGGATTTGCTAAAGATAATAACGGCGCCGCAGCATTGGCTGGTGCCATTGGGTATTTAGTTTTAACAGAAGGAACAAAAGCAATCGATAAAAACATAAATATGGGTGTCCTTGGAGGGATTCTCACAGGGATTATCGCGGGGCTGCTTTACAATCGCTACCGTGATGTGAAGCTTCCTGAGTGGTTAGGATTCTTTAGCGGCAGACGTTTTGTTCCGATTATTACATCCGTAGCAATGGTCATATTAGCGGGAATTGCTGGGTTTGTTTGGCCGCCGATCCAGGATGCAATTAATGGCGTGGGCAACTGGATTATTGGCTTAGGCGCTGTTGGTTCCGGTATTTTCGGATTCTTAAACCGCCTGCTTATTCCTTTAGGTTTGCACCATGTATTAAATAGCTTATTCTGGTTCCAGTTTGGCGAGTTTCAAGGCAAGGCCGGAGATATTGCCCGCTTCTTCGCAGGCGATCCAACAGCTGGGGGATACATGACCGGATTCTTCCCCATTATGATGTTTGGACTTCCGGCAGCAGCATTTGCCATTATTGCTGCGGCTAAACCGGAAAAACGAAAAGCAACCTCCGGAATGTTTATCGGCCTGGCGTTAACGTCATTCTTAACTGGTATTACCGAACCAATAGAATTTTCTTTCATGTTTATCGCGCCACTTCTTTACGGAATTCACGCCGTCTTAACAGGGTTGTCCATGTGGATTACTTCCCTTTTAGGAATTAGGGATGGATTTACTTTTTCAGCAGGTGCAATCGACTATTTGTTAAATTTCAATATCGCTGAAAAACCTATCTTGTTATTAGTTGTCGGCCTTGTTTATGCTGTTATTTATTTCGCCATTTTCTATTTCTTAATTAAGGCACTTGATATTAAAACACCAGGACGTGAGGACGAAACTTCGGAAGAAATTTCAGAAGCCCCAGGGGTCACAACTGCTCGCGGCGACAAATATGAAACAATGGCCTACCATTTCATAAATGATATCGGCGGCCGAGAAAACATTACAACGATTGATAACTGTACAACCCGCCTCCGCTTAAATGTGAAGGATATGGATAAAGTTAACGATTCTGCCTTGAAAGTGCATGGTGCTAAAGGGATCATGAAATTGAATAAAACGAACCTTCAGGTTGTTGTCGGCACTGAGGTTGAATTTGTCGCTGATGCCATGAAGAAAATGGATATGAATGTGGTAAATATCGATAAAAACGTTAGAGATAACACACCTATAGTTTCAAACGGTCTCCAGCCGCTGACTGATAAAGACTTTGTGATGCCAATTGAAGGGGAAATCATCCCGCTATCCGAGGTTCCCGATCAGGTATTCTCGCAAAAAATGATGGGTGACGGCTTTGGCATTGTGCCTGCCAACGGGGTTGTTGTTTCACCTGTAGACGGGAAAATCATGAATGTGTTTCCAACGAAACATGCGATTGGCATCAAATCGAAGCAAGGTTATGAAATTTTAATCCATATCGGTTTGGATACCGTTAATTTAAAAGGTGAAGGATTTAACGTACTTGTTCACGAGGGCCAGCAAGTAGTAAATGGTCAAGAAATTCTGAAGTTTGATTTGGATTTTGTTAAGAAATCCGTACCATCTGTTGTAACACCAGTAATCTTTACAAATTTAACTAAATTAAATGTGAAGAAGCTTGGGAAAGCAGAACAAGGTAAGAGCGGAATCTTATCAATTGAATAAATACAAAAAATCGACAGGCTCAAAATCCTGTCGATTTTTTGATTAACAATATGTCTTGCTGTATAAGGTATATTTTTTAACTTTATCCATGCTAACTTCATATCCCATTCCAGGTGTAGTTGGAACGGTGATCGTTCCATTTTCAGCAATGACCTCCGGCTCAATGATATCTTCTGCCCAGTAAAGGGACGAACCGGCTGTATCCCCAGGAAGGGTAAATCCAGGCATGGCGGTCATGGCGATATTGTGTGCCCTGCCGACACCTGCCTCGAGCATACCGCCGCACCAAAGCGGGACATTCCGCTCCAGGCAGTAGTCATGGATTTTCTTAGCCTCCGTTAAACCGCCGACACGGCCGACCTTTACATTAATAATTTTACAGCTTCCCAATTTCAAGGCCTTCTTTGTGTCCTCAAGCGAATGGATGCTTTCATCAAGGCAAATTGGCGTTTTTAAGTTGGCCTGCAATTCAGCATGGTCAATAATATCATTGTACGCCAAAGGCTGCTCAATCATCATAAGATTATAGTCATCCAGCGCTTTTAGTAAATTCATATCCTCTAATGTGTAAGCGGAATTCGCGTCCGCCATGAGCGGGATCTCCGGGAAAACTTTACGAACCTTATCAATTAATTCAACATCCCAGCCCGGCTTAATTTTTAACTTAAAGCGTTTATAGCCTTCCGCACGGCGTTGTTCAATGACATACAATGTTGCCTCAATGGAATCCTTGATGCCGATACTCACGCCCACATCGATTGTTTTTTTCGTTCCTCCTAGCACACTTGCTAGCGATGCATTTTGCTCTCTTGCGTATAAATCCCAAACAGCCATATCCAGGCATGCCTTCGCCATATAGTTACCGCGAATATGAGCAAATTTCTCAGCAAGTTCATCCGGATGGTGAATTTCACTATTTAATAAAATCGGAATCAGAAAATCCTCCAGCATGTGCCAGTTGGTTTTGACTGTTTCTTCATTATAATAAGGAGTCGGCATAGCCACATTCTCAGCCCAGCCAACAAGCCCATCCTCATTCATGATTTCAACCAGGATAAAATCCTTATCATACTCAGCCCCGAAACTTGTTACAAATGGATAAAGAAGATCCATTTTTAAATGACGCAGGATTACTTGTTTTATTTTCACCTAGTGCCCCTCCTCCATTGCTATGTATATCCTTCATTATTTCATAATTTTTCAAAAAGCCAAACCGCCGGATTCCGGCTGTTTGGCTGGCAAATTTATTCGCGGCTGAAATCACACTCTTGAAGTGGAACCATTTTCGATTTCTTCGTAATTTTATAACTTAAATAACCCATGATAAATAATGGCAGTCCAATGTAGGAAACAGCAATTCCATACCAGTCAATCTTGTCGCCAATAAAGGCTCCATAGTTGGTGCCGAGCATCGCAACTAAACATAATGCTGTAGCCAAAATAGGGCCTAATGGGAACCATTTGGCAACATAAGGCAGGTCTTTCATATCTCTGCCTTGAGCTTTATAAGCTTTTCTAAACCGGTAGTGAGTTATGGAAATAGCTAACCATGAAAGATATCCTGCCAAACCTGCAGCATTTAATAACCAATTATAAACCGTTCCGTCGCCAAACAGGGACGTAAGGAAGCATAACATTCCGACTAACGTAGTTAAATAAATGGCGTTAACCGGTACGCCGCCTTTATTTACTTTTTTCAAAAATTTTGGTGCTTTGCCTTCCTCAGCAAGCGTCCAAAGGACACGAGAGCCTACATATAAAGAAGAATTTCCTGCCGATAAAACTGAAGTTAGAATAACAGCATTCATAGCCGCAGCGGCAAACGCAAATCCTGCGTGTTTAAACACAAGTGTAAACGGACTGACTGCAATATTTTCCAAATCGCCGCCTAATAAATTTGGATCTTTGTAACTGATTAAAGCACCAATAACAAAAATCGCGAGAACATAGAACAAAAGAATCCGCCAAAAGATTTGTTTGATGGAACGCGGCATATCCCTTTCTGGATTTTCACTTTCACCCGCAGCAACACCGACCATTTCCGTTCCTTGGAAGGCAAATCCGACTACCATGAAAACACTGAAGATGGCAAACAGGCCGCCTTTAAATGGTGCTTCCCCTTTTGTGAAGTTTTCAAATCCGCCAGTATGACCGCTCATGATTCCAAAAATCATTAATAAACCAATGGCGATGAATGCAATAATCGTGACAACCTTGATTAGTGAAAACCAGAATTCTGCTTCTCCATATCCTTTAACAGATAAAATATTTAAGGCAAAAATAATAGCTAGAAAACTTGCACTCCATACGATTCCCGGTGTATTAGGAAACCAGTATTTCATGATTAATGCAGACGCAGATAACTCCAAGGCCAGAATGATTGCGTTATTGTACCAATAGTTCCAGCCGACCGCAAAGCCAAGAGCGGGGTCCACAAACCTTGCTGAATAGGTCGAAAACGATCCAGAAATCGGAATTAGAGCTGCCATTTCAGCCAAGCTGGTCATTAGGAAATAAACCATAATTCCAGCAATCATATAAGCTGCAAGCGCACCGCCAGGGCCAGCATCATGTATGGTTGCACCACTTGCCAGGAACAGACCCGTACCAATCGTCCCGCCGATGGCGATCATCGTTAAATGTCTGGTTTTGAGCTTACGTTCTAAATGTTCTTTTCCTTGGGGTGAAGTTTGAACAACAGCATCTACTTTACGAGCAGTATTTTGCATAAAACACCTCTTTTTTTAGTATTCTTCTAAAGCAAGCATTATGGTTCTTGTTAAGATTTTCGCGCCATAATGCAGTGCATCTAATTGAAAAGTCATCTTTGGATGATGCAGGCCGGGAGCAAGGCCACAGCCCAATCCAATCATTGTAGCAGGAAGCCCTGGATTTTTCACTGTGTAAAAATGGAAGTCCTCACCCCCTTGAGAAACACAGACAGGCACCACCTGATGTTCCCCGAGAATATCCCTGATAGCGTTTTCAGCAAACTTCATAGCTTGTTCATTCTTAATAGCAGCAGGAACATACTCTTCCATCTTCCACTGAACAAAAGCACCTGTTTCCTCCATTACTTGCTCCATGATTTCATGAGTCCGTTGTGTTAGTATATCCATAACCTCATTGGACTGGGCTCTGGCATCAATGGTAAAGCCCGCCGTTTCCGGAATCACATTAGATGAATCGTTATCAGTGGAAAGCTGGGTCATTTTGATGGAATAAGGCAGCTTTGTTTCAATCTTAATCCCCTTAAGCTTCTGGACAATCAGCGCCGCCGCTTCAATGACATTGATCCCGTCTTGCGGACGTGCCGCATGGGCTTGTCTGCCTTTAATCGTCCCTTTCACTGTCCCCGCAGAACCGTGGATAATCACAGGTGATGCATGCGAATAAGGAACCTCAAATTGCGGGCGCAGGTGAACGCCAAACAACAATTTAACCTGTTCTAGTGCACCGTCCTCCATCATCTGAAGGGCACCTTCGCCTTTTTCTTCAGCAGGCTGAAAAATAAATCTTAGCGTATGCTTCGGTTTCATGCCACTCGCAGCTAACGCCAAGGCCGAATAAAGAACCATCGTACTATGAGCATCATGTCCGCATGAATGATTGGCCTTTACCACACCATCCACTTCCTGCAGAAGCGCGTCCAGATCAGCTCTTAAAGCGATTATCTCGTCCGATTGTCCGGGAATCTCGGCGACAATACCGTAATGGGTGGGAAACGTCTTGACGAGAAGGCCTGCATTTTTCAGGCGGTTCACTAAATATTGTGATGTTTTTTGCTCTTCCCAGCTCGGCTCCGCCACTATATGTAAATCGTGATAGGTTTGAACTAGTAATTCTTTGTTCTGCTCAATATAATCAATTGGATTCATAATCGACATCTCATTTCTCATTTCTGTTTCTGCTCCTGAATTATTCACTAAAAACATTAAAATTTGAATACATTTCTTCTAATTTTTGCTGATGGGCCCGAATCCGCACCTGGTCTTTTTCATGAATGCCTTCAATAATTAAATCAACTAAGCTAATGACCGATGCAATCGAATTGCTTCCCGTCTGGACATTTTCTTCAGTGGTCAAGACAATATCGGAAATTCTCCCAACTGGGGAAAGCATCCGGTCTGTCACCGTAATTAAGCATATTCCATTTTCTGCCACATACTCAGCCAACTTTATGGTTTGAGTGGAGTACCTTGAGAAGGAAAATACGACAACAACAGAATCTTGGGTCAGATTAGATAATTTCTCGATAAAATCCCCTGTTGGAGAGCATAAGTTTACATGGTCTCTAATTGAACCAAGCATATAGGAAAACCAATAGGCCGCAGCATGGGAAAGCATATGCCCTGCGATTAACACTTGATCTGCCTTTATAAGCGCATCAACCGCTTTCCAAATCTCCTGGACATTTCTTCTATTAATCAATTGTTTTAAAATCTGAATCTCGTTTAAGATGACTCTCTTAAAAGGGTCGCTAGAGCCAATCGGCATAATGGTCTGCTCGCCAATGGCAGCTTGATTTTCGCGGAGCAGCTCTTCTTGAATGACAGCCTGCATCTCACTAAAGCTTTCAAAGCCCAATGCATACGAAAGGCGAATCACTGTGGTTTCACTCACAGCTGCTTGACGGCCGATTTGAAAGGCCGTTTTAAAGGCAGCTTGGTTAAGATGTTCAATCAGGTAGTTAGCCACTTTTTTTTGACCTGTCGACAAATCAGGGAATTTTTCTTTAAGCCTTTGTTGAAATGATTGTGAGTCCATTCCATCACCTCACTGGGAAATGAAGGTAATCCTTCATTTATATTATTTGTTGCAGGAAATCCTTTAATTAAGATTACACTATCACAAATTCATCAAAATTCAAAGAAGAATTTCAATTGTTTAGATAATTCAAAACCCACTAAATCTGTTGCACGAAAAAAGGCAGGTGTCTGGCACCTGCCTTTTGTTATGCAAATACTTCGTTCTCCTCTTTTTGGAAGAAGCTTTTCATCGCGTGGAATACGTCTGCTTTCTGCTTGAGGATATAGTGGCGGAAATGCTCATCTTTGATGTTTTTGTAGGCGGACATTAGAGTAGAGTGACGGTTGTATTGATTAACTTCTCCATAGCCAAACATATTGGATACTTTCATTAATTCCTCCACCAGCTTTACGCAGCGCGCGTTATCTGATGTGAGATTATCTCCGTCTGAAAAGTGGAATGGATAAATATTATATTTGCGTGGATTGTATTTCGTTTCAATAATCTCAAGAGCTTTCCTGTATGCAGAGGAGCAGATTGTACCGCCGCTTTCCCCTTTTGAGAAAAAGTCTTCCTCAGATACCACCTTCGCCTCGGTATGGTGGGCAATAAATTCAATTTCAACTGTTTCATATTTTGTCCGTAAGAACCGGGTCATCCAGAAGAAGAAACTGCGTGCCATATACTTTTCCCATATTCCCATCGAACCGCTTGTATCCATCATCGCTAGCACCACAGCCTTAGAATCCGGCTTCACCACTTCATTCCAAGTTTTAAATTTCAGATCTTCCTTATAAATAGGATGGAATGCCGGTTTCCCGCTCATCGCATTTCTCTTAAAAGCAGTCATCATCGTCCGCTTTTTATCGATATTGCCCATCAGCCCTGTTTTTCGGATATCGTTGAATTCAATGTTTTCAACGAGATGTTCCTGGTCTTCTTTTTTCTTTAAATTTGGCAGCTCCAATTGCTTGAAAAGGGCTTCTTCAAGCTCCATTAGAGAAACCTCCGCCTCAAAATAGTCCTCTCCCGCTTGGTCTCCGGCACCCTGCCCTTTGCCTGGACCTTTTTGGCCGCTATTTGATCCGTCACGCGCCACAACGTCCCCTACTTGACTCTCACCGTCACCTTGGCCCACGTGTTTGTTTTTATCATAATTATATCGAATTTTATATTCGTCCAAAGAACGTATCGGAATTTTTACCACATCTCGACCGTTAGACATGATAATACTCTCTTCTGTAATTAGATCTGGTAAATTATTGCGAATAGCCTCTTGGACTTTTTCTTGATGGCGCTGCTGGTCATCGTGGCCTTTACGGTGGAGGGACCAATCTTCTTTCGAAATCACAAATTGATGGTTATTGACTGACATTGAAAACCCCTCCTTAATGAAATCTTTCAATTAATCACACATTTTTATCAAAAAACATACAATAACGCGAATGGAAAAATGAAGAGAAATATGGATTACTTTATCCTATGCAGAAAAGGAGAATAATTTACAAATTATTTTGACAATTGGTTCATTCGCCTATGAAAATGGACGAGCTGAAAAGAAAAGTGGAAGCCCCTAGGCGCTGTAGCTGGACAATTTTCAAAGTAAAGTGAAAAAAACAGACTGGCAGAATAACATCCACCAGTCTTTTACCCCTACCTATTTAACAAACTGCCGACATACCGTAATAGTTCATTTGCGGATGTTGAATTGTAGCCATGCTCATCAATTAAGCGGGCGACAACCTCGTTAATTTTCTTCAGTTGCTGCTCATCCGGCGTTTTGGTTGAAGTGGTAATCTTCACGACATCCTTCAGGTCGGCAAACAGCTTCTTCTGGATCGCTTCACGGAGACGGTCATGGGAATTATAATCGAACCGTTTCCCCTTCCTTGCAAAAGCAGAAATACGAATTAAGATTTCCTCACGGAAGGCCTTCTTTGCATTTTCCGATATACCAATTTGTTCTTCAATCGAACGCATCAGCTTTTCATCCGGATTGATTTCTTCCCCGGTTAATGGATCGCGCAGCTTGGCTTTGTTGCAATAAGCCTCGACGTTATCGAGATAATTATCCATCAGCGTTTTCGCAGACTCTTCATAAGAATAAACGAATGCTTTTTGAACTTCCTTCTTCGCAATATTATCATACTCTTTACGTGCTAAAGAGATATAATTCATATATCGCTCGCGCAGTTCAGCGGTAATCGATGGATGCTGGTCAAGACCATCCTTTAATGACCTTAACACATCCAAGGCATTTATTGACGGCACTTCTTTTCTTATAATGGTGGAGGAAATTCGGTTGATGACGTAACGAGGGTCAATTCCGCTCATTCCTTCATCCGGATATTCCTTCTTAAGTTCATCCACATCGGCGGAATTAAAGCCTTCGACACTTTGGCCGTCGTAAAGGCGCATTTTCTTAATGAGATCAATATCGCCTTTTTTCGGTTCCTTTAATCGGGTAAGAATCGTAAACATGGATGCTACTTTTAACGTATGCGGTGCAATATGAACATCGGAAACATCACTTTCGCGGATCATTTTTTCATAAATACGCTCTTCCTGGGAAGCCTTTAAGTTATACGGAATTGGCATGACGATAATCCGTGAATGCAAGGCCTCGTTTTTCTTGTTGGAGATGAAGGAGCGGTATTCGGTTTCGTTAGTATGGGCGACAATAAGCTCATCGGCACTGATGAGCGCAAATCTTCCCGCTTTGAAATTCCCCTCTTGTGTTAACGATAATAAATGCCAGAGGAATTTCTCATCACATTTCAGCATTTCCTGGAATTCCATCATCCCACGGTTAGCCTTATTTAATTCCCCATCAAAACGGTAAGCACGCGGGTCAGACTCTGAACCAAATTCAGCGATTGTTGAAAAATCGATGCTTCCTGTTAAGTCGGCAATATCCTGAGACTTTGGATCAGATGGACTGAAGGTTCCAATCCCGGTTCGCTTATCTTCGGAGAAAAAGATTCTTTCTACCTGAACATCTTCAATCCGGCCGCCGTATTCTTGCTCCAAACGCATCATATTGAGCGGCGATAGATTTCCTTCAATCCTGATTCCATATTCATCAAAGAAATCCTGCCGTAGATGATGAGGAATTAAATGGAGCGGATCCTCATGCATCGGGCAGCCTTTAATGGCAAATACCGAACCGCGATCGCTATGGGAGTATTTTTCTAATCCTCTTTTTAACATTGTTACAAGAGTAGATTTTCCTCCACTTACCGGTCCCATTAACAGTAAGATTCGTTTCCTAACATCGAGCCTTTTGGCAGCTGGATGGAAGTATTCCTCCACCAATCGCTCTAGGGCTTCTTCCAAACCAAATAACTCATTGCTAAAGAAATTATATTTCTTCGTCCCGCTTACTTCTTCAATTCCTGCATCCTTAATCATATTATAAACTCGAGAATGCGCAGACTGTGCAACCCATGGCTTTTCCTTTAACAATTCCAAATAATCAGCAAACGTTCCTTCCCAGCGAAGTTTCTCCTCTTCTTCTCGGTACCTCTCGATTTTTTTTAGAATGTCCATAAGGCCCTCCCCCTGTAGTTGATCAGAGACGATTAATATACTCTATGCACCTTAACAATCGAACATGCGTAACCAAGACGTATTACTCTTTTCTTTTTCTTTTTTTTCATAAACTTGCCCTTTTCATTTTTAGAAGTTAGGCTATAATAATTATATGTGTATAAAATGAAAACTTGATTAAAGAAGGGGGATATACATAATGGGTACTTTTCTAATCATTTTAGTCATGATCGCATTTTTGTCGGCAATCTTTACTTCGGGATTCAACGACAAACCAGGTTCGAATAAATAAAAAAAGACTGCTCCGGCAGTCTTTTTTTTTATTTAAGGTTTGGATAAATTTGCTGGCGCAGTGCTTCATAAATGAGAATGGCTGCGGTATTGGACAGATTTAATGAACGAACCTTGTCATTCATCGGAATCCTTAAGGTTGCGTCCTTATTTTTTTCAATGACCTCTTTTGGGAGACCGGTTGTTTCACTGCCAAAAATAAAATAATAATCTTTAGTGATGTCGCGATAGTCAAAGGTTGTATGCGGCTTCGTTCCGAATTTCGTTACATAATAATATTCACCGCCGGCATTTTTTTCATAAAATTCATCTAAAGAATCGTAGTAAACCATGTTAACAAATTCCCAATAGTCTAGCCCCGCTCTTTTCAGCATTTTGTCTTCTAAAGAAAAACCTAATGGCCCGATTAAGTGTAAGTTAGTATTGGTGGCAGCACAGCTGCGTGCAATATTCCCGGTGTTGGATGGGTTTTCTGGCTGGTATAGGACAACGTGCACTGACATGAATTTCACCTCTTAAAAAAACTCTAAAAGGTATTATACCACTTTTTCAAGAATTAGACCTTAGCCGTCAATGATGGCATAAAACTTATACTTAATATTTGGCGTATAGGCGGAGGAATCCTCATATGCCCAGTACCGCTTCCGGCTGTTGTACGTGTGAGCATTCACAAGCGGCATCCCGTCCGCATCCTTTCCGGTGACGATGGTATTGTGATTAAACCGGCCGTCCCCTTCAAAATCATAGCAAATGACATCCCCGTATGTTAATTGGTCGGGGCTTGATACCTCTTTTGCTCTTAACCCAAGCTTGGATTGCGCGAAATACATTTTGAGCGAGTGGGCCACTGCCCAGCTGTAGCTCCAATTATGGCTTCGCAGCCACCAGCCTGTGCCGCGGTTTGGATAGCCCCGCATTGGCGCTTCCCCGGCATGAAGGCATTGCGAGATAAAGTTGGTACAGTCGTTTTCAAATTTTTTATAGGCGGGATTGTAGCTGTTCCACCAGCGCTCCGCATACTGGACAGCTTGGAGTCGGTTGTATTGGTAGCTGATTCGTTCTTCATTGGGTTCAGGGGGCTCGGCTTCGGATGGGGGCGGGTTTTCGTGTTGGTACTCCTGGTATAATGGCGGGTGGATTTCTTCATCCAAAATTAAGGCCCCGTGATAAAACTTTGCCATTCTTTCTTCGGTCTCTTCCTCTAGATATAGACTTCCTTTTTGTTTAATTAAATATTGATAATGGGCAAGGTATTTCACCTGCTGGAAATCGTCTTCATCGGCGGTAGTAAGGATTTTTCCGGACGCTTTCACCTTGACGATTTCCGCTGACCTTTTCGAAATAGTTTCCCGTTTCTGCTCGGCTTTTGAAAAAAAGTCTTTGGCATTTCGTTGGTTCGGATTGGCAACGAATTGCTGGACCCTGAACTCAAAAAGCTGCTGAAGGGCATCACGCATTTGGCTCACTCCTTTCACTTTCATACATATGAAAGGAAGCGGGATTTAACATCAAAAAGAGCGAAACCGGTATTTGGTCCCGCTCTTTTTATTTGGGGCTCATAGAAAGGATATATGCTACCGAACCGCTGATTTGTTCATGTATTGGGGCTCATAGATAGGATATATGCGACTGAACCGCTAATTTGTTAATGCATTGGGGCTCATAGATAGGCTATACGCGACCGAACCGTTGATTTGTTCATGCATTGGGGCTCATAGAAAAGCTATATGCGACCGAACCGCTGATATGTCTTGTGTTGGGGCTCATAGAAAGGCTATATGCGACCGAACCACTGATTTGTTCATTTGTTCGGTCGCATACAGCGAGGCAATAAGTTATTCCTTCTTACTTGGAGCAGTTTTTATATTCGGGAAGCAACAATCTTTTAGAAAAGAGCCTTTATTTTAAGATATTCAACCCTTTTTCAATCTCATTACGCACTTCGATATCCTCTTCCTGATCCAACGCTTTTACTAATGCTGCCTCTGCAGCGTCTCCGCCAATTTTGCCAAGCGCCCAGGCCGCAGTCCCTCTCGCAACGGAACTCGCCTCGTTTTCAAGAACTTCAATTAAATCATCAACTGCCGTCTCATCCTTAAAATGGGCCAGCGCAATCATGGCATTCCGCTGAATCGGCTTCTTCCCTCTCCAGGATCCTGCCAGATAGCCAAAGCGATTTTTAAATTCACGATTGCTTAATTTTAAAATTGGCTTCAACAAAGGTTTAACCGCCTCTGGGTCCGGCTCCATTTCAACATGAAAATGAAAGTTCTTTCCTTTGTTATGCGGGCACGCGGTCTGGCAGGAATCGCAGCCGTAGATACGATTGCCGATTTTGTCGCGGAACTCATCTGGAATAAACCCCTTCGTCTGCGTTAAAAAAGAAACACAACGTTGCGCATTAATCTGTCCGCCTTGAATCAATGCTCCCGTCGGACATGCTTCCAAACACTTCGTGCAGGAACCGCATTGATCTTCGACAAGAGAATCCGGTTCAAATGGAATACTCGTAATCATTTCGCCTAAATAAACATACGAACCGAACTCCGGGGTAATAATGGCACAATTTTTTCCGCTCCAGCCAATTCCCGCCCGCACGGCGACAGCCCGGTCGGAGAGCTCGCCTGTATCGACCATCGATTTCAGCTGCGCTTCCGGTAGCTTCATTAAAATAAACTCCTCAAGCTTCTGAAGTCGGTCTTTAATAATATGATGATAATCTTGCCCCCACGAAGCGCGGGCATAAATCCCCCGCCGTTCTCCCTTTTTACTCTCCACACGGTTTGTCATTTTTGAAGGGTATGCTAACGCGATCGAAATAATCGACTGAGCACCATCCATTAATAATGTTGGAGTGGTCCGTTTCTCAATATCCGGCTCTTCAAAGCCTGATTGATAGCCCAGCTCCTGCTGGCGGATTAATCGGTTTTTCAATTCCGTGAATGGGTCAGCAGTTGTAAAACCAATTTTATCGATACCGATTTCTTTGCTGTAAGCTATCACTTCTTGCTTTAATTTTCGAACGTCCACAGGTTTAACCTCCCTTCACACGTTTTGATCTATAAAAAAATTGTTTAATTATTATCAGCCATCTATCTATGATAAACTATTTTAAGGAAATTTTGGAGGTGGAAACGTTGGAAATTCAGGTTTCAACAGAGTTAACAGAACTGATACCCAATTTTAAAGTTGGGGTAATCGAATATAGCAACATAACAGTGGGCGATTCGCCGCAGATGCTTAAGGGGCGGCTTCAGCTTTTTCAGGAATCGATTTTCTTTGAGCTGGAAGAAAAAAATGTCACAGACCTTCCTGGAATCCAGGAATGGCGGAATGTTTTTAAGAAGACTGGGAAGGATCCGAACCGGTATCGCCATTCGGCTGAAGCATTGTTCAGAAGAGTAAAAAAGCAAAATTACTTTGCGTCCGGTCAGAGTGCGGTTGATTTATATAATTTTTTCTCACTGCAATATCAGGTACCGATCGGCCTTTATGATAGGGATTTATTGGAGGAACCGGTGGAAATTCGTATCGGACGAGCGGGCGAGGAATATATAGGATTAAACGGCAGAATCAATTCCCTCGAGCGGCTTATTTTAACATCCGATGCAAACGGACCGTTTGGAAGTCCTTTTGTCGATTCTGAGAGAAGCGCAGTCACCACTGCAACTAAAAATGCTTTGCAAATCATTTACCTAAGACCATCAACAGATATGGAAAACGCCAAAAAGCTGACGGAGTCCTTAATGAACATGTTTGTCCAAATCCATGGCGGAGAAGCTTTCTATCGGATTCTTGGGAATTCTTGAGGAAAAAATAAAACGCAGCGCAACGTTCTTTGCGAAACGGTACACTGCGTTGGCTACATATGTATTGGAGCGGGTGATGAGAATCGAACTCACAACAACAGCTTGGAAGGCTGTGGTTTTACCACTAAACTACACCCGCATATCAAAAAGTGTGAAATATTTATGAACAAATCCGACCTTTATAATATTACATATTTCACAAACTATCGTCAAGAGAAAAACACGAATTTTGTCGAATTTTTTTCAAAAATAAAAGTCCACTAAATGGTGGACTTCTTAAATATGTTCATTTATCCAGTTCACAACGTCCGCGTAAACTTCGTCCCTATTGAGCTCATTCAGAAGTTCATGACGGGCACCTTCATATAATTTATAGCTCACATCAGCCATACCGGCCTGTTTATAGGCATGATAAGTTTTAATTACACTTTTAGAATTCGCACCAACCGGGTCCTTACTTCCGGAAATAAGGAAAATTGGCAACCACGACGGAACAGACCTAATGTTTTCGGGTTTGTTGATAGTTTCCAAGCCGATAAGCAGATCATGGAAAAAGCCGCTTGAAAAAACACCGCCGCAATAGGGATCAGCCAAATATAGATCAACCTCTTGTTCATCCCTGCTTAACCAATCAAACTCAGTCCTAGCTGGACGAAACGCTTTATTGTAGCTTCCGAAGGTCAAATTATTCATCAAATGGCTAGGCACCCTCTCGCCTTTAGTCCTTTTCTCCCTAGAAGCAACCATTTTGCCGATTTTCCCAAGAAGACCTGGGTCACCGCCTGTGCCGGAAAGAATCACGCCAGCAAGTCTATCCCCAAATATTTGAATATAGCGTCTTGATAGAAAAGAGCCCATACTATGCCCGAATAAAAAAATCGGCACATCAGGATTTTCTTTTTCGATAATGGTTGTCAGGGTTTGCATATCTTGAACAACCTTTTCAAAGCCCTGCTCTTCGGCAAAATATCCGATACTGTTTGTCTTATTACCGGTTCTGCCATGGCCGCGGTGATCGTTTCCGTAGACAAATATATTGTTGGAAACCAATTCCCTTGCAAACCTGTCGTAACGCATAATATGCTCGGCCATACCATGTGCCAGCTGCACAATGGCACGAGGTTTATCCCCGCTCCCCTTCACCCACTTGCTTGCAAAGATTTCCACGCCATCAGTTGATTGAAAAGAAAAACCTGTCTGCACAGCCACCACAACCACTTCCATTCTTACAATAATGATAAAAAAAGAGACCCACCCAATTACAGCATAGCAATTGTGTGAATCTCCAGTTCTCCGACACTTTGATTAACTTAACAAGAATATATAAGAGGATTTAAAATTTGTCAACGCTTTCTTTAATTTAACATGCAATCGTCAATTCAGTTATATGAACCAGCTCCACGTTATATAAAGAGTCTATTTCTTTAATTTCGCAATAACCGGAAGTATACCTGTAGATTATCTCATAATCTTTTCCCTTGTATCTAACATGCGTATTTTGATTCAATAGACTCACCTCAATAATATTTATTAATTTAGTTATATAACTATTTTAGAGAAGAAACTATAAGCCATTTTTACACATTTTTTAATGCAGCTATTACTTTTGTAGTATTTTTGGTGAAAAATAATTGAACATGTCGTTGTTCATGCAAAAAACGACTCTACTTTTCAGTAAAGGCGTTCCTATCCTTCTATTAATCTATTTCAATTCTGCAACAATGGATCTTCCCGCAACACGGCCAGTGAACAGACACCCGCCCAAAAAAGTCCCTTCAAGTGCACGATAGCCGTGGACACCACCACCGCCGGATACCTCACCGGCAGCATATAGGCCGGGAACAGGATTGCCCAATTCATTCAATACTCTTCCTGATAAATCCGTCTGCAAGCCTCCAAGTGTTTTCCGGCTGACGATATTCAAACGGACAGCAATTTACGTGGGCTTTGTTGGAACCCGTTAGCCACAGCAAGCTTATTTTAAGTTTGTACGAAATAGTATTGCTCTAGATTTAGCTACAATTTCTTGTTTATCGTTATAAATCGAACACTCCGTGTGAATTAAAGTTTTCCCCTGTTTTTCGATTTTGGCATTTGCCATTAAGTATGTACCAGTGGCGGGTTTCATAAAGGAAACATTTAAATCAACCGTGACAGCTTGTTGTATCCCGTCTTCAGTTGCTGGTATCAAGTTTGATACGGCTACATCAGCCAAAGAAGAAATGATACCACCATGTATAACCCCTGCACTATTAATAAATAGATCCTGAACCGGCAATATAATTTGCAATTTATTATCATCAATCTTTTCGTATTTCAACCCTAAAAATTCGTCAAATGGCTGTCGTATAAACATCTGGTACACCTCTTATATGTTAATTTAACGCTATATAACATATTCTTTTAAGCTCTTAAACAATCCTGCAACGTTTGTTCAATAAGAAAAAGGAAAGATGATAGAGCCCTTTTTACCTAAATTTATCTTCTAGCTATCATCTCGATTTCAATTTGTGCACCAAGAGGCAGGGCTGACACACCTATAGTTGTACGAGCAGGATACGGCTCAGAAAATTGTTTAGCATAAACTTCATTCATTGCTGTGAAATTATTCATATCAGTTAAGAAGACATTCACTTTTTCAACATGATCTGGAGTTAAACCTGCCGCTTCCAATACATTGAAAAGATTCTTAAAACATTGCTTTGTCTGTTCAACAATATCACCTTCTACAAGCTTTCCAGTCTGGGAGTCTACTGGGGTTTGCCCAGATAAAAAGATTAAATCACCTGCTTCAATTGCATGTGAGTATGGACCAACAGCAACAGCTCCAGATGCACTAAAAGCCTTTCTTGACATACAAAACTCCTCCTTTAGATAAAAAGAAAAAAATAAGTATATGAAGAAATTGTAAGTTATATGGAAGATATAAGCAATAAAACCGTCCTTCCAAGTAATGTCTGCAAATGCCCTTTTGGCATTATAAAACAAGTGTTAAAAACAATCTCAATCTTTTTAAACAATAGTTTCCATAATAAACAAACGTTTGTAAACTACTTCATTATATACTATACTTTTAAAAAGTAATCTTATAGATTACAAAAATAGTCAATCTTTGCTTTTTATTGTGTTTTGATTTTTTGCCTTTAAAAAAAAATATTGGAGGAGGTAGAATATGAAGAAGTATCTGTACCCTCTCTTGGTTATTATAGCCGCGAGTAGTTATGGTGTCGTTTCAACGATTATTAAACTGGCAATGAACAGCGGTTTTTCAGCTTCGGAAGCTGTTACAAGTCAATTCTTTATCGGATTTTGCATCGCTGTGTGCATTTATTTCCTGACAAGCAGAACAAAAATAAGCTTTAAAGGTATTAAAACGCTTATCTTTGCAGGTATTTTAACCGGGTTTACAAATATTGTATATGGACATTCTCTGAACTATTTACCAGCTTCTCTGGCAGTTGTTCTCCTATTTCAATTTACATGGATTGGTATGCTGATATCCTGTATAACAAAGCGTCAGCTGCCTACTCGAATGGAATTTATTTCTTTACTATTATTGGTTTTGGGGACCATACCGGCAGCCGGTTTAATTGATGTTGATTTAACGAAAATACCTTTACAAGGGTGGATATGGGGGTTAGCGGCAGCCTTTTGTTATTCACTATTTTTATTTGTAAACGGCCGGGCAACCGCAAGGATGAATACATCAGGCCGTTTGGTGTTTGTTTCTTTCTTTGCTTTTATGATGTCTGCTGCATTTCAATCTCCAGAGATTATCTGGAATGGTACTTTGTTTAACGAAGGACTTTGGATTTATGGTTTGGCACTAGGGTTATTTGGCATGATTATTCCGGTGTTTTTATTTACTATTGCCGTTCCTAAAGTTGGATTAGGCATGACATCCATTTTGAGTGCTATTGAATTGCCAATTGCGGTAATGGTGTCCGTAATTTTACTAAGCGAAACTGTGAGCACGATACAGATAGCGGGGATCGTAATCATCCTTCTTGGTATAAGTTTACCAACCATGTTAACTGGAAAATTATTGTTAATGAAAAATAAAATTGCAAAACAAAAATCCAAAAATAAATCCTACATGACTGGTGAATTAAAAAAACACATTAGTTAAGGTAAATCGATAATTTTATTTCAGCACCGCCTTGTTAAAAAGTTAAGATATGCTCCAACCCATTTTTATTATCAAGGGAAAAGTTGGACATATTATCCCTAGGAGGAGGTGATAAGGTGGCTGACAATAAGAAAACTTCCAAACACCTAGAAAAAGACAGTAAATTAGATCGATACGAAAACGACGATCGACATAATGATAATGCTAGGACAGCAACAGCTTTTGAACCAGTAATCCCAAGAATTGATACAGAAAATCTTTAACAGTAAGTTTCAAACATTTGAAATGGCATACCGAATAACAAATTAATCCTACACCTATCAACGCTTGGCTCTAGACCCAAGCGTTATTCACTCCCCAGTTAATCCAATATTGATCCATGTTTCTGCCAAAACATGGACAAACACGACCATAAACTTCGCTAAAACAATCTTTCCCTTTCTTAATAACAATTTCAAAAAAATGGATGAAAGCCTTTCCCGCTTTTTTATTTTCAACATACCTTATTACTACCGAAAAGTAAGGGAGGTATTAGGATGGCTGATGGTGCAGGATACGGCGGAGGGTTTGCGCTGATTGTGGTATTGTTTATCCTTTTAATTATCGTCGGCGCTTCTTTTGTCGGCGGATACGGTGGCTATGGCGGCTTTTATTACTAAGTCCGTTTATTAATTTCAATGGAAGGGGGGATTTTATAATGTTCGGATATGCCGGATTTGGCGGATATGGCTATGGCGGTTATGGTTACGGCGGCGGCAGCTTTGTTTTAATCGTTGTATTGTTCATTCTTTTAATCATTGTTGGCGCATCTTGCTTTTATTAATTAGATTAGAACTCCAAAAAAAAATTTAGGGGTTTCTAAAAATACAAAAGGTCAACTCTCCGGACGAATCGAAAAAGTTGACCTTTTGTTTGCTATTTTATTTTTTCAAATAGACATTTGCACCTGTTACATAGAAAACAAAAAGGAGCCGTGTCCATCTAAGGAACGACACCTCATCAAAAATTATAAATCATTAATCACAATATAAGTAGCCTTTATCGGACCATGTACGCCGACAACCAGATTCAACTCAATATCGGCCGAGTTACTTGGGCCAGAAATAAAATTGATGCAGGACGCCACATGTCCGGTTTCTTGATAAATCTCCCGCATTTTCACTGCAGCCTGCGTCATCCTTGGAACAAGGCTGTTCTTCGGAATCAGTATAATCGATGTTGCCGGCAAAAAGCTAACCGTTCTTCCCTTATCTTTATTGCTAAACAAAACAACTGTACCAGATTCAGCAAGGGTAATTTCACTAATCGTGATTCCAACATTGGCATGTTCTGCTCTCCGAACATTCTCTTTGCCCAATTTATAATCCCAATCAAACACATCAATATTCTCGGAAGGCCATTTTTCCTTCATCAAAGAATCAAGCCCCCACTTAGAGAAGCGCTCGTCCTTCCAGGATACAACCGGACCTCCGCCGTACTCTGCAACTACATCATTTATAACTTCCGGCAGGGCCGCCAAATTAGTCATATGGATCTTCGTATGGATTTTTTTACAATGCTCCTTCAAAATCTCAAGCAGTTCATCTTGGGACGCATCCTTAAATACCTCATATTGCGGCTGATATTTCCAGTTCGGCTTTTCAACCGGAACGGAAATTCGCGGCCGGTTCAGCTGACTGGCAATTTGATTTAAAAATTTATCTCGATTATGGATGGTGCCGATCATAATTTCTTGTCTCCTTTTTCGCGATTCTTAAACCAATCTCTAAATCTCTCTTTATTCGGAGCCGGAAATTCACGCGCTTCCGTCCAAGCCTTAAGCAGTCCCGGTCCTTTAGAGATTTTATCCCCTGAGGTAAATGGATTCATTGCGGCAGGCGCGATTTTTGAACCAATTTTATAAAGGGTTGGAGAAGCAGCTCCAAGACCAAATGCCTTCATTAATAATTTCTCTGAAACTGGTGCTTTACCCTCTTTTTCAACAATGACTTCACGGTGTTTATGCAGCAGGTTGTGCAGCGGAATTTTCACCGGACATACTTCTGTACAGGCACCGCAAAGGGTAGAAGCATATGGAAGCTCCTTGTATTCATCATAACCGCCAAGCAATGGTGTGAGGACGGCACCGATTGGTCCAGGATAAATTGAACCATAAGAGTGACCGCCAATATGACGATAAACCGGACAAACATTAATGCAGGCGCCGCAGCGGATACATTGCAATACTGATTGGAATTCCCCGCCAAGAATATCAGATCGGCCATTATCGACAATGACAAGGTGGAATTCTTCCGGACCATCGACATCCAATTCCTCTCTTGGCCCAGTTAATACGGTAATATAGCTTGTCAGCTTCTGGCCAACAGCATTTCTTGTTAACATGCTGACGAGAACTTCCATTTCCTCAAAGGTTGGGACAATCCGCTCCATCCCCATAACGGTAATTTGTGTTTTTGGCAGCGCTGTAACTAAATCGGCATTCCCTTCATTTGTCACCAAGCTGAAGGATCCTGTTTCAGCTACGGCAAAGTTGCAACCGGTAATTCCGATATCCGCTTCTAAAAATTTCTCACGAAGTGTAACACGTGCCTGGTATGCAAGTTCTTCCGGCTTTGATGTTTTGGTGTACCCTAGTTTCTTTTCAAAAACTTCGCGAATCTGCTCTTTGTTTTTGTGCAAAGCAGGTACAACGATATGGGACGGCGGATCATGGTCGTCGAGCTGGAGAATATATTCGCCAAGGTCCGTTTCGACGACTTCACAGCCTTCCTCCTGAAGCATGGCATTTAAGCTGATTTCCTCAGTTACCATCGATTTTGATTTGACGATTTTCTTCGCGTTTTTCTTCTGGACAACAGTTCTGATATATTCATTGGCTTCTTCTTTTGTTTGCGCAAAAAAGACATGCCCGCCGCGATTGGCGACATTTTCACTTAACTGTTCAAGGTAATAATCTAAGTATTCAAGGACATGCTGGCGGATCTCTTCCCCGTGATTGCGCCAGTCTTCCCAGTTGCTCATTTCATCGGTGGTGACAGCCCGGCGCTTCACGCCCATTCCGTCCTGTGCACCGGCAACAGCCCCACGCATGAAATCATCATGTATTCCGTTATCAACACGATCTTTAAACTGTTCCGTGCCAATCTTCATTGCCATAGGAATTTCCCTCCACTAACTTTTTTCTAAAAAATCAATGCTCTAACGGCTGTTCAATACTTCTGCAATATGCAGTACTTTTACAGGCTTCCCTAGTCGCTCCATCCGGCCGCCGATATTCATCAAGCAGGCTGCATCTGCACCTACCAGGTACTGTGCCCCAGTTTCTTCTACGTGGCGGACCTTCTCATCGACCATCTGCTCTGAAATTTGTGCCATTTTAACTGAAAATGTGCCGCCAAATCCGCAGCATTGTTCTTTACCAGGTAATTCGGTGAACTTTAAGCCTTTAACATTCTTTAATAAAATCATAGGCGGTTCTTTTACACCTAGTAATCTTGTCATATGGCAGGAAGTATGATAAGTTACATTGCCTTCAAATCTGGCACCGACATCCTCTATTTTTAAAACCTCAACGATAAATTGTGTCAGTTCATAGGTTTTGGCTGCTAATGCCTTTGCTTTAGGCTCCCATACAGGGTCGCCTGCAAAAATATGAGGATACTCATGGAACATAAAAGCACATGAACCAGATGGTGAAACAACATATTCGGCGTCACTAAACGTTTCAATCATACGCTTCATGGCTTCTTTTGATTCCTTCACATAACCGCTGTTGTATGCAGGCTGACCACAGCAGACTTGCGATTCTGGAAATTCCACTTCACATCCAAGTTTTTCAAGCAGTTCAACTGTTGCCTTGCCAACATTGCCTTGGAACATATCAACGATACAAGTTGCAAAAAGAGTAACCTTCATTTTTCTCTTCCCCTCAAAAAATAAGTTCTTTCACCATGTCTATCAAATTAGTCAACTGGTCATCAGATGACCTAATAATCAATATTGTATATCTTACACCAAAAGTATCAAGTTTAGAAAGGGCTTTCAGACAAAAAAGTCCATTTTTATCTGATTAAAAAAATAGTAAAAGGGCTCCTAACTATGTAGGAACCCTATTTAATCAGTATTTACTCCATTAAAATTTGTTGTATGTTGGAAATACTTTCCTAAGATAGCATCGACGTTTGCAAGGTGAATCAGCATGTTGTTCCTTGCTGCCTCTTCGTCCTGCGCTTTGATTGCTTCATAAATGGCCAAGTGCTCCTTATATAACTGCTCAATAGTAGTTTCATTAGAAAACAGCCAAACCCTGCGTGTTTCCCTCATTGTTTCTACCATAAGCTCAGAAACATGGTTCATTAAATTCAACAATAATCGGTTTTGAGCAGCTTCGGCAAGTGCCATGTGAAACTGTAAATCTGCCGTCTCACCTAGTTCCTCATCACCTATTGCTTCAAGCATTGCTTTAAGGGCAGCCTCCATCATCATTAAATGCTGATCAGTTCTTCGCTTTGCCGCAGCAGCTGCCGTCCCGCTTTCAATAATTTTCCGTACTTCTACCAATTCTGCAATATCATCCTTGTTCATTAAGATAGCAGTTGATAATGGAAAAGTAATTTGATCTTTTTCAAATTCCTTAACATAAGTTCCCTCTCCCTGCTTCATTTCGACAAGTCCCATTGCGCGTAATGAGGTTAATGCCTCACGAATGGCCGAACGTCCTACCTGAAAATTTTCTGCAAGCTGCTGTACGGAGTCAAGCTTTTCCCCAGGTTTAAACTGTCCAGACCGAATCATTTCATAAATGGCTTCGGCCACCTCTTCATATATTTTTTTAGGTTTGATTTTTTTATAATTCATTCCAGTGCCCCTTTATATCATTCATCAACTTTGACACACAGTTTAATTATACCTATTTTCATAAGATTTGCATCTTCTTCAATATTTTATGGGCGATTTCTATAAAAACCTTAGAAAAAAAATTGTGTTGTAATTTTCGATAAATATTAATATAATCTTTTTTATCACCGTGTTGAACATCCAGTCATCAGATGACCATGTCATCATTTGTAAACGATTACTCTATTCTTAAAGGGGAGGATGTGGAATTTAATCAAAAAAACGCAACTCTATAACAATACTAATTAAGGGGGAATTATGCCCATGACATTTACTCAAAATTTTACTCCCGTAGGAGATAATCTGGCTTTATCGGCAATCGTTGCACTTATTCCTATTTTGTATTTTTTCTGGGCTTTGGCAATTAAAAGAATGAAGGGACATATAGCAGGACTTACAACACTTACGGTGGCATTTCTTGTTGCTGTTTTCGCCTTTAAACTGCCTGCCGGAATGGCTGTGATGTCTGCAACACAGGGAGCTGTTTACGGTATCCTGCCCATCGGATGGATTATTATTACTTCCGTATTTTTGTACAAGTTGACTGTTAAAACGGGACAATTCGATATTATTAGAAACTCTGTCCTGTCTATTACTGAAGACCGTCGCTTGCAAGCACTTTTGGTAGCGTTCTCATTCGGTGCATTTTTGGAGGGCGCAGCCGGCTTCGGAGCACCAGTCGCAATCTCAGCCGCACTGCTGGTTGGACTTGGCTTCAATCCTTTATATGCTGCAGGCCTATGTTTGATTGCCAACACTGCACCAGTGGCTTTCGGGGCGATCGGTATACCTATTACTGCAATGGAAGGTCCAACTGGGATAGCGGCATCGGAAATCTCCAAGATGGTCGGTCGTCAATTACCGTTTGTGTCAGTATTTATACCATTTTATTTAGTTGTAATCATGGCTGGATTCAAAAAAGCAATGGAAATTATGCCTGCCATTCTTGTTTCAGGGGTTTCCTTTGCATTGACTCAATATGTAACTTCCAACTTCATGGGACCTGAACTACCGGATATTTTATCCTCACTAGTATCCTTGTTTGCCCTGGCCATCTTCCTTAAGTTTTGGAAGCCAAAAACCATTTTCCGCTTTGCGGCCGAACAGGAACTAGCAGCAACAACAACTATTAAAACCTCGGTTAGTAACATTCAAAGCAAGAATTCTGGTGCGCAAATTTTTAAGGCATGGTCTCCATTCCTTGTGCTGACGGCAATCATTTCGATTTGGGGAATTCCAACTGCAAAGCTGGCACTTACTGGGCATTATGAAGGTGCCAATACATTTCTGAAGGCCATTAACGCTATTGGATCCAAGCTAACATTTATGCCTGAAGTACCGTTTTTAAATAATAAAATCATCAATACTGCAGGGGCTCCAGTTGCTGCTGTTTACAAGCTGGAAATTCTCGGGGCAGCAGGAACGGCCATTTTAATAGCAGCTATTCTTACTAAATTTATTGTTGGAATCTCATGGAAAAACTGGATCCTAACATTCGGTGAAACTTTAAATGAATTAAAGTATCCAATTCTGACAATTGCTTCTGTTGTCGGATTTGCCTATATTACTAATGCATCCGGAATGACCACAACGCTGGGAATGACTTTGGCCAAAACTGGATCGGTTTTGTTCCCTTTCTTCTCACCATTCCTTGGCTGGCTGGGAGTGTTTATAACAGGTTCGGATACATCAGCCAACCTGCTGTTTGGGAATCTGCAAAAGATTACAGCTACTTCTATTGGAATGGATCCTGTGCTTGCACTTGCCGCGAATTCGTCCGGGGGAGTAACCGGTAAAATGATATCGCCGCAATCAATAGCAGTTGCCTGTGCAGCTGTTGGACTAGCCGGAAAAGAATCAGATTTGTTCCGTTTTACAATCAAACATAGTATTTTCCTAGTCGTTATTATTGGAATCATCGTTTGGCTGCAAAATTCAGTTCTATCCTTTATGATTCCTTAAATATTGAAAATGCTCGAAAGGCTCTTCCCTTATAGGAAGCAGCCTTTCGAGCATTTTCAAAAGAAAAAGACTTTCATATTTGCTTTATTTTAATTGGAGTACTATTAATATTTATATAAGGTTATATTGGAGGAAAATGTATGTATTCAAATATTTTAAGACATCCTGGACCAACTCCTATTCCGAAGAAAGTACAGCTTGCGATGAGCCAAGATATGATGAGCCACCGCAGTGAAGAATTTGTACAGCTATATCGGGAAACAACAAAACGTGTGAAGCCTGTCTTTGGAACAAAGCAGGATATTTTACTCATCCCATCGGGTGGTGCCGCGGCATTAGAAGCTGCAGCTGTAAATACTGTCTCTACTGGTGAAGAAGTGGTTGTTATTACCGTCGGTGCTTTTGGAAATTATTTCGTCTCTATTTGTGAAAAATTTGGCTTTCATGTACATAAGCTGGAAAAACCTTGGGGTGAAGCTTGTACACCGGAAGAACTTGCTGAGTTTCTAAAGCCCCTATCCAATATTAAAGCTGTCTTCGCTACTTATAACGAAACTTCTACGGGGATTTTAAACCCAATTGACAAATTAGCAAAGATTGTACGTTCCCGAACTGACGCGCTATTTATTGTTGATGGCGTCAGCTGTATTGGCGGAGCACCTGCGGAAATGGATCAATGGGGTGTTGATATTTTAGTAACAGGGTCACAAAAAGCAATGATGCTGCCTCCTGGGCTCGCTCTTTTAAGTATTAGTGACCGTGCATGGAAAGTAATTGAAGAGAATAATACACCTTCATATTATTTAAATTTATTGAGCTATCGTGAATGGGCAGAGAAAGGGATGACACCTAATACGCCTGCTGTTTCATTAATTTACGGTCTTTCTGCTGTATGTGATTTGATTGAGGAGGAAGGCGGATTTGCGCAAACAGTGGCACGGCATGAACTTATGAAAAACATGGTTCGTGAATCTATGAAGGCTCTTTCTATTGGCTTGTTGACGTCCGATGAGTATGCTTCGCCGACGATTACAGCTATTCTTACTCCAGAAGGATTGGATCTTGGGACATTTTTAGGCCATTTGAAGAAGAAATACCATCTTGATTTTGCTGGAGGGCTTGGCCACCTGCAAGGTAAGCTGTTCCGATTTGGGCATATGGGTTACTGTTTCCCAAGCGATATTCTTCAAGCGGTTTCTCTGTTGGAAGCAGGATTACAGGATTTCAACTACACCTTTGAACCAGGCGCTGGAGTTATTGCTGCACAAAAAGTGTTCTTGGCCGCCAATTTGAAATAAAAGTTGAATAAAATTAAATTTAGCCTTGTCAGAAAAAACAGTCAAGCATATCTTAATGTATGCCATAGCTTTACAAGCATATGAATTACCTACCCATTAAGAAGGAAGTCTCCGCCCAAGACTTCCTTCTTTTTATATTTTTCCTAAGGTAATTTTTTTCACTTTGTCTTCTAAAAATATAACATCTTGCTCTAATTATCGTCCTTTTTGGCATTTAACCATTATAAATTTAAATGGAGGCTTGTTTTCCATATTCTTATGTGGCTCAACAATTTCCGAAGTTTCTATCAGTCCATATTCCCTTTCCATACATGGGGGCTTCTTTGGAAATCGTTGTAAAAATCATATATGCGTTTGGCTTTAACTGATTATAGCAATCATTAATAAACTTCTCTATCTCTCACTTTGATTCAATAAGTGAATAAGGGCATAACAAAATATCCCATCATAAAGTTTGTTGTCAAAAGGCATATCAGTTACTGAACCATGAAAAATAGTAAAATTAAGCCCATTTTAAATTTAAAACATCCCCAATTCAATATGGCCAATGCCTGATTTTATTAATTTCGAACCCCTAAGGAATTTGAAAAATGCAAATGGTCAACTCTCCGGACCATTCCGAGAAGTTGACCTTTTGTTTGCTATTTTACTTTTGGCAAACGGACTTTAATTAACTCCGCAAAATATTCCGCTCCAATTGTAAGGATCTTATCATTAAAGTCATAACTTGAGTTATGAAGTGGAACATTGCCAACACCTTCAGAATCGTCACCATTTCCAATAAATACAAAGCAGCCAGGAACTTTCTGTAAAAAGGCACCAAAGTCTTCAGAAGCCATCCACGGTTGACAATTTCCATCCACTTTATTTTCGCTAACCACATTTCTAGCTGCTCTTACCGCAATTTCAACACACTCTGCCCAGTTAACCGTTGGCGCGAATTCATGGGTATATTCAAATTGGCATTCTGCCCCATTCATTTGGCAAATTCCCTCACTAATCGTCCGCATCCGTTCTTCCAGCAGCTTTTGTACCTCTGGCGTATAACTTCTAGTATCGCCCTTAATCACTACATTTGTAGGAATTGCATTTCGAATCCCGTCCGTTGTAAATTCAGTACAGGAAATGACAGCGGGAACATTTGGGTTCATATTACGGGAGATAATGGTTTGCAAAGCAAGAATAATTTCAGACGCAATCACGATTGGATCCTTACCCATATGGGGGCTTGAAGCATGTGAACCTTGTCCCTTAATATGGATCACAAAGTTATTCTCACTTGCCATAATTCCGCCCGCACGTGTTGAAATGGAACCCGCAGGCATGCCTGGCATATTGTGCATTCCATAAATCTCATCTACTGGAAAACGTTCAAAAAGTCCGTCTTGCATCATGGCAAAAGCACCTTTACCAATTTCCTCCGCAGGTTGAAAAATAAACCGAACTGTCCCGTTAAAATTTTTTCGCTCCGTTAATAACTTGGCTGCCCCCAATACTGTGGCCATATGTCCATCATGACCACATACATGCATTTTACCCGGGTTCTGGGATTTGTATGGAGGTTCAACCGCCTCCGTTAGGTTTATAGCATCCATATCTGCTCGAATCCCAATAGTACCTTTACCATCGCCCACTGTAAGATTGGCAACAATTCCAGTGCCACCAATATTTCTGTGAACCTCTAATCCCATACCTGTTAAGACTTCAGCTAGAAAATCAGAAGTATTTCTTTCTTCAAAGGCGCTTTCTGGATGCGCATGAAGATAGTGCCTCCATTTCGTAAGCTGCTTTTCAAAATTCCCACCCGCCATATTCAAATCACCCTCTCAGAAACTATTATTTTAAAATGATTATTCAGATGGATAGGCCCCATCCCATACTACTTTTCTATAATGATTTGGATCCGTGTCCCCTTCTGTGCTGATAATAAGAATTTTCGAATCTTGATTCAGATTCAATGTTTCTTTCATAGCATTGAGCGTTAAATTATCAGCCACTAGACTAACTAATCCCATACCAACTGCACCAGATTCGCCTGAAACAATATGAGGGTCACCACCCAACGGATTTGCAAGAATTCGCATTCCTCGTGCGGCCACATGATCCGGACATGAGACAAAGATTTCAGCATAATCTTTTAAAACACCCCAAGAAGTGGTACTAGGCTCCCCACACGCTAAACCTGCCATAATCGTATTTAAAGCTCCCGTTACGGAATGTGGCTTTCCATCGCCAACATTGATAGATTGGTATAGACAATCCGCTTTATCTGGTTCGACGATAACGGTAATAGGGCGTTCTTCTCCAAACTTCTCTACTAAATATCCGAGCATACTGCCAGCAAAAGAACCCACTCCAGCTTGTAATAACACATGGGTCGGGCGGTCTTGACCAACTTCAGCAATCTGCTCCACTGCTTCATCCAAGAGCGTTCCATACCCCTGCATAATCCAAGTTGGAATCTTTTCATATCCATCCCAGGCCGTATCCTGTACCAAGACCCAGCCATTTTCTTCCGCTTTCTGGCTTGCCAGCCTAACTGTATCATCATAGTTAAGATCCGTTATATAGGCTTCCGCTCCTTCTTTCCGGATATTGTTTAATCTAATTTCCGAAGACCCTTTTGGCATCAATACGACTGATTTTTGTCCTAGCTGGTTAGCAGCCCAAGCAATTCCTCTGCCATGATTCCCATCCGTTGCTGTTACAAACGTAATACTCCCGAGTTTCTCTTTCACTTCATTACTTCTTAGTTTTTCAAAAGAAAGCTCGGAAATATCAACGTTTAATTTCTCTGCCAAGTATTTGCCGACAGCATAGGAACCCCCTAATACTTTAAAAGCATTAAGTCCAAATCGATAGGATTCATCCTTCACCCATATATGGCTTACACCTAATTGTTTGGACAACTTCTCTAAGCTGTGAAGTGGAGTTACTTTATACTCTGGGAAACTCTTATGAAAATTTCTTACCTTTTCCACTACTTCAGGGTTCATAAATGCTGCAGATGCTTTCTCAGTATCTGTTTTTCTCGCATTTTCATTTAGAATATATTTAATCTCTCCAGGTGCGTTTTTTGTTGTAATTACTTCTTTACCATTTATAAGTTCCTCCTTTACTGCAAGAATACTAACTACGTTGAGCAAAACATTAGTTCCAGCAACCAAATCGGTATCTTTTGTATACTCCTTAGGATTATGACTAATACCGGCGATACTTGGGACGAAAATCATGGCTGTAGGGCAAATCCGAGCCATCATTTGCGCATCATGTCCAGCTCCGGATGTCATTCGTTTTGATTGGAGTCCGCGTCCGCTAGCAGCTTGCTCAACCAGTTTAACGATACATTCATCAAATGTTACTGGTTGAAAACGTACCAATTGTTCAGATGTAATGGATACTTCTTCCGATGCCGCCAGTTCTTTGAGATAGTTGGCAAGTGCTTGCTCTTCCTCTCTTAGTCTCTGCTCGTTAGGATCACGCAAATCCACAGTGAAGGTGGCCAATGATGGAATGACATTAACAGCATTTGGCTTAAATTCAATGGTTCCAACCGTTGCAACAGTTTGCCCATTAGAAGCGTTCGCCCGATCGCGTAAATAGGTGATTACCCGTGCTGCGGCAAGTCCTGCATCACGCCGCATATCAGTTGGTGTAGTACCGGCGTGATTGGCAACACCTTCAATCGTAATGCGTTGCCAAGAAATGCCTTGAAGATTCTCAACCGCACCAATTGGAATACCCATTTTATCCAAAATTGGACCTTGTTCGATATGAAGCTCAATGTAAGCGTGTGGCGTTAAAAAGCCAGGCTCCTTCGTACCAGCATAGCCAATACGTTCAAGTTCCTCCCCCAAAATGGTGCCATCCGTACCTACCTGTGCAAGCGCATCATCTACTGAGAGCCCGCCAGCATACACAAGAGAGCCCATCATGTCCGGCTGATAGCGCACTCCCTCTTCATTGGTAAATGCTGCGACTGCAATTGGACGAGATGGAATAAAACCTGTCTCCTGTAAAGTTTTTATTACTTCAAGCCCAGAAAGAACTCCATAGCATCCATCGTACTTCCCTGCATTAATGACTGTGTCGATGTGCGAACCTAGCATAATGGGTGCTTCATTTCTATTTTCGGTACCACACCAGATACCAAAGATATTGCCGATTCTGTCGATTTCAACTTCCAAGCCAGCTTCCTTCATCCAAGTGACTAATTGGTCACGGCCGGCCTTATCTGTATCTGAAGCAGCTAATCTTGTTCTTTTGTTATCATCGTCCAGACCAGTTCGGCCAAGTTCTTGTAAGCGGTTAAGTAAACGTTCACTATTGATTGATAGATTTAACTTTGAAATCATGTTCATTTCCCCTTTTAACATGTAAAGTAGTTCAGAAACAACTTAAAACATAATGGCACTCAGCTGATTATTGGTAAATCACATCATTAAAATGTAATTATAATGTTATAATAATTGAGAATTTGTACGAAATAATACTAAAATCGAATAGAAAAATATAAATATATTGAGGTGTTAGCTATGCAAATGAAAAACTTCATGATTGACGAAAGTTTAAAAGAGCTAACCAAACACCATACAGTCGTTATGCCAATTGCATGTTATAAAACGACCATTAATCAAAATATCCATGGCTATATTCCTCTTCATTGGCATGACGAAATTCAATTTGTGTTAATCGTAAAAGGGGAAGCAATTTTTCAAGTAAATGAAGATTGGATCGTGGTTCGAGAAGGTGATGGACTGTTTATCAATAGTGGATGTCTGCACATGGCACACGAAAAGGATCGCTCAGGTTGTGTCTATATTTGCTTAAATATTTCACCCTATTTTGTTTTGTCACAAGAACTGTATCCTACTTATGTAAAACCTTATATTCAAGCGACTAATTTATCTCACTTATATATAGATGCTAATGAGAGTTGGGGGAAAAACATTTTAGACGCCCTTTTAGAAATCCATCAAGGTATTGAGCAAAAGTCCCAATACTATGAAATAGATATATCAATAAAGCTGCCATTCATTTGGAAAAACTTAATCGATAATGGTTTTAAACTAGAATTTGTTCAGACAGAAATAGTAAAGAGCCAGAGAATGAAGCAAATGTTAAGCTGGATCCAACAGCATTATACAGAAAAAGTTATGTTAGAGGATATTGCCAGGGCAGGTCAGCTGAGCCGTTCTGAATGCTGTCGATATTTCAAGCGATTTCTAAAATGTACACCCTTAAATTATGTGATCGATTATCGTATTCAAAAAAGCTTATATCTATTGCAGCAAGACGATTCTAATATTACGGAAGTTGCCTATCAAGTTGGTTTTAATAGTACGAGTTATTTTATTAATAAATTCAGAGATTCCATGAACATGACTCCTTTAGCATACAAGAAAAATAAAATGCAAAATGACTAAGCATGCTAGTACTTAAAAAGGAAGTCTCTGCCCAAAACTTCTTTCTTCAATATTGTGAATAACGACCGGGGCTCTGGCTTTCATCGTCATTCGGGAGTTATGAACCTTTTATAACGACCGGGACTCTGACTTTGAGTCGACTGCGGATTTGTCAGAAGATATAAATAGAAGTATTTGTCCTCTGGGGTCATCTCCTCCATTACCACCGGATTGTTCCAAAAATCAGTACGCACCATCCTATACTTTCCCATCAACAACCACCATCCTAACTTTTCATAAAATTCTATCCAATGTCTATTTATGATTTTATGAGGAAAACGGATAGGATGGCTTTTATAACTATGTGAATGTTTTACGACTTCTGGGTTAAATCTCTGCTGGGTTCTATTTCCCATCGAAAACTTAAAAATTCAAATCAAAATGTATGCAAATTTGTATTATGTTTTGCATCTGTATTTGTTAATAAAAAAATGGCCCGGATGAACCGAGCCATTTTCATTATTTTAAATTAATTTGCTTGTTCAACTAAGCACCCTTTTGTTTAAGTGCATCATTTCACCATTTCGAGAAGTGTTTCAACACCAATAAAAATTAACCGCCTTGTATCGGTTTTTAAACTTATAGTCTCCTTTTACATTATTTATTTGGATTTCCATTCGTATTGAATATCAGGTAAATTTTCTTCATTTTCGTGTCCACTACCAATGATTTTAAATCCATTCTTTTCATAAAATCGTTGTGCGTTATTATTTACTTCAAATTTATTTAATGTTAATTTGCCACTTGATTGTTCTTTTACCTTGTCAAGTAATGTTTGCCCTATACCCAATCCTTGATAATCAATATGAATATAAAGTTGGCTTATCTCCCTTTCATTACACGCACTCAAAAACCTTTTCCATGATCATGACATCCACAAAGCGACCATCTAATTTACCCTGATTCTTAAATACACCAACTTCTCGATAACCTTTTTTTCTATAAAGCCCTTGCCCAAGATTATTAAAGGGAAATGTGAATAAAACAATTTTGTTAAAGTCATTTTTAATCGCAGCCTGTTCAATTTCATTAAGCAATACGGAACCAACCCCTTTTCCCCTGTAATCCCGTCTAATATAAATGGATAAATCGGCAACTCCAGCATAAGCGCACCGGTTTGAATAAGGATTTAATGATGCCCAGCCAATAACCTCATCATCTTGTTCCACTACGATTACCGCAAACCGCCCAGTATGATTGTTAAACCATTCCCTCATATATTCAATATCTTTCTGGTCTTCTTCTAAGGTTGCAATCCTGTCCTCAATACCCTGATTATAGATATTTAATATCGATTCTACGTCACTTACTGCTGCCAGCCTTATCTTTAACCGTGTTTTCATGATAATCCCCCTAGAAATGAATGACTAAAGCCATTATATAAAAAATTTCCCATTTTTAAAAGAAAATTAGTTGCAAATTGCAAATGATTAGTATATAAATAAATCAGAGGTGAAAATTATGGAAAATGTTAGAGAACTGTTCCAGGTTATGACAAGGCGGTTTGGTCTTTTAAATAAAAACTGTTGTCAGGTAGGCGGAGCTGAGATATCCCTCGTCCAAAGCCATATCCTATATGAATTACTTCGCCGGGAAAAGCCTTCGATGCAACAGGTTGCTGATACGTTAGGGATGGATATAACCACCTTTAGCCGGCAAATACAAACGCTAGTAAAAATGGAACTGGTTGTGAAATCACCTCTACCTGAAGATAGACGTGTTTCTCAACTAACACTAACCACACAGGGAAAATATGTTGCTGCAAAGATCGATGCAGACATGAACCAATATCTTAGCGAAGTATTTTCAAATATGAGCGAGTTTGAACAAGAAATGGTCATCAAATCAGTTAAACTGTTAAATGAAGCAATGTCACAATCTACTGTTTGTTGTAAACCGTTAATTTGAGCAAGATCCACTTGCTCTTTTATTAAAAATAAATACTTGCAATTTGCAAATAAAAAGGAGATGGCAATATGTATTTCAATGAAATTGAATTAAAAGTTTATTATGAAATGAAAAAAGAAGAAATGGAGAAAGCTGTGCTGGCTAGCCGGTATTCAAAAAATAGTCCAACGTCAAAACTCTATAGAAATTTCTTAAATATGTTTAAGAAAAACCAAAAAACTGTGCCAAAACCAGATTGCTGTGAAATTAAAATCCAAGAAGTATGCTGTGGAAATTTTAAAAAATGCTGTTTATAAATAAGGAGGTTGCTTATGTGGCCCGAAGTGTTTCATAGTTTTCTATCCATTGCATTAGAATTAACTTTATTGTTTATTGGAATCTCTTTTCTCATCAACCTATTACAGGGGTTCATTCCCTATAAAAAGATGGAACAGTTGATGGAAAAAAGCCACCCATTGGTAAGTGCTTTTGTCGCACTAGGGTTCGCCTTTATCACGCCGTTTTGTTCCTGTTCAACCATACCAGTTGTTGTTAATCTACTCAATAAAAAAGTACGATTTGGTATTGTCATGATATTCTTATTTTCCTCCCCAGTTCTTGACCCGACCATCATCACATTGATGACAGCTGTACTCGGAGTAAAAGTTGCCTTTGCTTACACAATCATAACATCCATCCTCTCCGTCATTATTGGTTTCACTTTAGAAAAGTTTGGTTTTGAAGAACAGATAAAAAATGTAGTAGTAAAAGGATACCAGGAACCGGATAAGAAATTTCAGCTAAAAGCGGCTATAGTTGAAACGCTGCACCTTATGAAAAGCGTGTATCCTTATTTGCTAATTGGTGCATTTATAGGGGCGTTCATTCATGGAGCCGTTCCAACAGGTTGGATCTCTACATTTATGGGAGGTGATAAGTGGTGGCTCGTACCGATCGCTGCGATTATTGGCATTCCACTCTATATAAGACTTTCAACTATGATCCCAATATCCCAAATCATGATTGCCAAAGGGATGGCTTTGGGACCAGTGATGGCTCTCATGATCAGTTCAGCAGGTGCAAGTCTACCAGAGCTAACTTTATTAAATAGCATCTTCAAAAAGAAACTCGTACTTGCCTTCGTTGGTTCAGTCATTACGATGTCTACTATATCAGGATTTCTATTTTACATTATTTAAGGGGGATATTTAAACATGAGTATTTTTAAAAGTCTTTTTCAAAAGAAAGAAAGTTCCTGCTGCAATGTTAAGATTGAGGAAGTAAAAGAAGACACTAATGTTCAATCACAAGATGTACAAAAAAGCAGTTGCTGTAAATAGGCTAAGTTAAAAATTGGCTTGCAGACTGAATACTGCATTCACACACAATTTAAAGCCAAGAGGGTGAATCCCTCCTGGCTTTTATTAAATCTTACTCTCCTGTTTCGGAAAAACGCTTAATTCTTTCCCCAATTTCATCACGTACTCTTTGGAAAAATGCCCATTTTTCTTCATCTGTTCCTTGAGCTTTTGCTGGGTCATCAAATCCCCAATGTACTCGTTTGACGCTTGGTGGTGTTACAGGGCATTTATCAGCAGCATCACCACACAGGGTTACGACTAAATCCGCACTGTTTAGATAATTAGGTTCGATTATGTCAGAAGTATACTTGGAAATGTCGATTCCAGCTTCCTTCATGGCTTTTACAGCATTTGGGTTTAATCCGTGCGCTTCTATACCAGCACTACGTACTTCCCACTCTTCACCTAGATAATTTTTTGCCCATCCTTCTGCCATTTGGCTGCGGCAAGAGTTTCCTGTACATAAGAAGTAAAGTTTCTTTTTGTTTTCCATGTTGAAAGCCACCTTTATTATTATTGTTAGGCTGCGTGTTCTTTAAAATATTTTCGTTTAAACCATAATGCCACATTGACTAACGCAATCATGACCGGCACTTCCACAAGTGGTCCGATTACTGCTGCAAAGGCTGCGCCAGAATGGATCCCGAAAACACCAACCGCCACAGCTATTGCTAATTCAAAGTTATTGCTTCCGGCTGTAAACGCAAGTGTTGTTGTAACGGGATAGCTCGCTCCAATTTTTCTTCCCATGAAAAAGGAAACAAAGAACATGACAACAAAGTAGATCAATAATGGGATTGCTATCCGAACCACATCCAGCGGCAGACTTACAATAACGTCCCCTTTTAAAGAGAACATAAGAATGATAGTAAATAGCAATGCAATTAATGTGATGGGACTGATCTTTGGAATAAACACTTTTTCATACCATTGTCTTCCTTTAGCTTTAACTAATGTGAAGCGAGTAATCATACCAGCAATAAATGGAATTCCAAGATAAATGAAAACTGATTTAGCTACCTCTGAAATCGTAATGTCAACAACCGCCCCTTGTATTCCAAACCATTCAGGAATAACGGTCACAAACACATAGGCATAAACAGAAAAGAATAGCATTTGGAAAATAGAATTGAATGCCACTAAACCAGCTGCATATTCTGTGTCCCCTTTTGCAAGATCATTCCAAACGATAACCATAGCAATACACCTGGCTAAACCAATCATGATGAGTCCTACCATATATTCTGGCTTATCAGGAAGAAAGATAATGGCCAGCAAAAACATAAGAATGGGTCCAATAATCCAGTTTTGAACAAGCGATAAAGATAGTACCTTCACATCTTTAAAGACCCGGCCAATCTCTTCATACCTAACTTTTGCTAACGGAGGATACATCATTAAGATTAAGCCGAACGCTAGTGGAATGGATGTCGTCCCTACCTGCAAACTATTCAAACTGTCTGAAAATCCTGGAAAAATGAATCCTAATCCAATTCCTAATGCCATCGCAATAAAAATCCACAGCGTTAGGTATCGATCCAAAAAGGAAAGACGTTTTTTCCCCGTGTTACTCATGATCTACACTTCCTTATACAATTTAAGGTTAACAGCCACATCGAAGTGTGGGATTACTTTTATTAATGATTTCGATTTTATCTTTCAGGTCTGGTACATGTTGCAAAATATTTTCTATAAGCCCATAAAGCTCATTTTCTGGGTTCAAAGAATAATAAATCCATTGACCTCTTCGCTCTTCTTTGACAAGTCCTGCATCCTTTAATTTTCGTAGATGCTGGCTGATGGATGGTTGACTCATGTCAAATACTTCTTGCAATTCACAAACACAACACTCCCGTTGTTTCAAAATCCCAACAATGGTTAACCGTGTTTTATCGCCTAATAATTTTAAAAAGTTGGCAGTTTGTTCAATTCCAACGGTTGATTGTAACATTAAACACACCTCCTAAATTTCATATAGGTAAATAACTATTTACTTATTTATAGTTTAAATTGATATATAATTATTCGCTTATATATTAAATTAATAAACATGTTAATTCAAGTGGCTAATTGTAAAGTTTATGTTAATATCTGATATTAATACAAGGGGTTTTTTGGGAAAGTGCTGATTCTATAACTACTTTCGAGGGGACAAACCGGGGCATCAGGTTACTGGCTATTTTAAAAAAATAAACTCTCCCTAATTTAATTATAACATCTAAAAAATGGTTATTATAGACTGTTTATTCTTATTTATGACTGCTAAAATCAATAGAACATTACTGGTTGGGAGAGATGTAGAATGAGTTCTTTGGTTCTCGGATTTCAGGAAATGGACAAAACGCAGCATTTGCTCGTTGGCGGTAAAGGAGTAAATTTAGGGGAATTATCAAAAGTTCAAGGCATACAAGTACCCGAAGGATTTTGTGTGACAACAATTGCCTTTCAAAAAGCCATCGATCAAAACGAAACGTTTCAAGCTTTATTGGATCAACTAACACGGCTAAAAGTAGAGGATCGAGAGCAAATTGGAGAAATCAGCAGGAAGATTCGACAAATCCTTATCGAAGTTGAAATTCCTTTCGATGTTGCGAGCGCTGTTACTCACTATCTCTCCCAGTTTGGCGAGGAACATGCTTATGCAGTAAGGTCCAGTGCGACTGCTGAAGATTTACCACATGCCTCCTTTGCCGGCCAGCAAGACACCTTTTTAAATATCATCGGAAGAGAAGCCATCTTGCAGCATATCAGCAAATGTTGGGCTTCCCTTTTTACAGATCGTGCGGTCATTTACCGGATGCAAAATGGATTTGACCACAAACAAGTGTATATATCCGTTATTGTTCAACGGATGGTTTTTCCACAGGCTTCAGGGATCCTATTTACCGCTGATCCGATTTCTTCTAACCGAAAGCTGCTGTCTATCGATGCCAGTTTTGGACTCGGAGAAGCACTGGTCTCTGGCTTAGTATCTGCCGATTGTTATAAGGTACAGGAAGATAAAATCGCAGATAAGGTGATTGCAACGAAAAAACTAGCTATCTATGGACGAAAAGATGGCGGAACAGAGACCGTGCCGATCGATCTGGATCAGCAAAAGACGCAAACACTTACTGACCAACAAATTTTACAATTAGCACGCATCGGAAGACAGATTGAAGCTTATTTTGGCTGCCCACAAGATATCGAATGGTGTTTAGTGGATGATACGTTTTATATCGTCCAAAGCCGGCCAATCACTACTTTATTCCCTATCCCTGAAGTGAATGATCAAGAAAATCACGTCTTTATATCTGTCGGTCATCAACAAATGATGACCGACCCCATTAATCCATTGGGATTATCTTTTTTCCTGTTAACGACTCCCGCCCCCATGCGTAAAGCTGGCGGAAGGTTGTTTGTTGATGTAACGCAACAACTGGCTTCACCTGTCAGTAGAAATATTCTACTAAATACCATGGGACAACACGATCCGCTCATGAAAGATGCACTTATGAACATCATTGAGCGTGGAGATTTTTTAAAATCGTTACCAAATGATAATAAAGCACCGAGTCCCAGCAGAGGCAATACAGATATGCTGGCACAAATCGAAAACAATCCATCAATTGTTTCTGATTTGATTAAGCGTAGCCAAACATCCATTGAAGAGTTAAAACAAAACATACAAACGAAATCAGGATTGGATTTATTTGATTTTATTCTAGAAGATATTCAGGAATTAAAGATGATTTTATTTGACCCTCAAAGTTCAGCTGTATTTATGGCTGCTATGAATGCCTCATTATGGGTCAATGAAAAAATGAACGAGTGGTTAGGTGAAAAAAACTCAGCAGACACACTTTCTCAATCTGTACCAAACAATATTACTTCAGAAATGGGTCTGGCACTTTTGGATGTCGCAGATGTGATTCGTCCTTATCCAGAAATCATTGATTATTTACAACATGTGAAAGATGATCACTTTTTGGATGAACTGGTTAAGTTAAATGGTGGAAAGGAAGCTAGAGACGCCTTCTTCGCTTTTCTCAACAAATACGGAATGCGATGTGCCGGAGAAATCGATATGACTAGATGCCGTTGGAGCGAAAAACCAACTACTCTTATTCCCTTGATTCTCAGCAATATCAAAAACTTTGAGCCGAATGCCAGCAAGCGGAAATTTGAGCAAGGCCGGCAGGAAGCGTTGAAAAAAGAACAAGAGCTATTAGAACGATTGAAGCAATTACCAGATGGTGAACAAAAGGCCAAAGAAACAAAACGAATGATTGACCTAATCCGGAATTTCATCGGTTATAGGGAATATCCGAAATACGGCATGATCAATCGCTACTTCGTTTATAAGCAGGCTTTATTGAAAGAAGCCGAACAACTCGTAAAATCGGGCGTAATTCATGAAAAGGAAGATATATACTATCTCACTTTTGAAGAACTTCGTGATTTCGTACGCACAAATGAACTGGATTACTATATTATCAGCAAACGAAAAGACGAGTACAAATTATATGAAAGACTAACTCCCCCACGTGTGATAACGTCTGATGGTGAAATTGTAACAGGTAAGTACAAACGAGAAAATCTCCCAACCGGAACGATTGTGGGACTGCCTGTTTCTTCCGGAGTGATAGAAGGACGCGCTCGTGTCATCTTAAACATGGAAGATGCCAATCTAGAAGATGGAGATATATTAGTCACTACCTTTACAGACCCTAGCTGGACACCTTTGTTTGTATCGATAAAAGGCCTCGTCACCGAAGTTGGCGGCCTGATGACCCATGGCGCAGTGATCGCACGTGAATATGGGTTACCAGCAGTTGTTGGGGTGGACAATGCGACCAAACTGATTAAGGATGGGCAACGAATTCGTGTGCATGGAACAGAAGGGTATATAGAAATATTGTAATGGCTTAAATAAAAAACCAAAGGAGTCAACTACTCCTTTGGTAAATCCTTATGTTCATATTTTAAAAGCTTACTGATAATGGAGGGGTTTTCTGGTTTGTCGGGATGGCTATCGACGATTATACCGAAGGTTAGAGTATCAGTCCCTAAGGGTTTCTCGTTAGCAGGGATGACATTTACTTTAACTATAAATGGATATTCCGTATTTTCTCCTGTTACTTGAGGCTCTGTTACCTCAACAACATTGTAGTTTTTCTCCCAGTCAAATGCCATACCAGAAATGTTTTGATCTTTATAATAGTCTCTTGTAGCTAGAATGATTTCCTTGTTAATTAAATTCAGTAGAAAATGTTTTAAATGTTGTTCTTGAGTTACATCATTCGTTACGTTATATAAATCATCTTGTAAACTTTTTTTATTGTATTCTTCTCCTTGGACAACACTTGGTATAGTTAAAAAGAAAAACATGAAAGCTAACATTAAGATATTTTTCACATAGATCGCCTCTTTTTTTCAGCCTTTTTTGACATCTTTATATTTTGTTTAAAATAGGAATATATACATTTGAGTGAATCTTCTAATTGAACATTTGGATTGTTTTATTGCAAAATAACAGGAACATAGGAGGATGAAATATGAAGATCCACAGAATGGATCATGTAGGTATAATCGTAAATGATCTCTCTGCTGCTATAGAGTTTTTTGTCGATTTTGGCCTTGAAGTGCAAGGGGAATGGGAAGGAAAGTGGATAGATCAGGTAGTTGGGCTTAATGACGTTAAAGTAGCATGTGTAGGATTGCGAACGCCAGACGGCCAGGCATGGATAGAGCTAATCAAATTTTATTCATCATCAGACGAAAGAGAAATTCAGCAACCTTTTGCAAATAATTTGGGAACCCATATTGCCTTTGCTGTTGAAGATATTGAAGCTATTGTTGCCAAATTGAAAAAGAACGGTACAGAAATCCTTAGTGAAATACAACAATATGAAGATAGTTATAAGTTATGCTTCGTTCGTGGGCCGGGGGGAATTATTCTAGAGTTGGCCGAGAAAATCAAATAAAATTAAGAGTAATTCATAAGTATCCAGCCGATAAGTAATGAGCTTTGGCATGCCGCCAGCCCAAATATATAATCACGGCGATAAAGTTGTTCCGCAAGCGGGCTCTTTTATGAAGCAACTAAAGCCTAATTCCTCCCTAGAGCACCGAGAAATTAGGCTTTTTTATTTTAATCCTTATCGTGTTAAACTTCCCATTACTTGAAAAAAATTTTTATAAGAGTAACCCTACTCCTTTTTAGCTGGCATTTGTCAGCCACCTTTAATACAGAAATTCCGTAATCATATCTATTATTTAGTAAAAGTGTTAAAACGGCAGCGAAATGGCATTTATTATCTTATTCTTGAGTAAACTTTCATCAAAAGATAGTATATAGTGTGGGATCTAATTAGGAAGGAAGACAACATGGATAAGCGTATTTATTTTTTAATGATCATATCCTTTGTTATAGGGATGGTTGAGCTGATCATTAGCGGCATTTTAGATTTAATTGCAGAGGATTTACATGTAAGCATCGGGCAAGCAGGTTTGCTGATCACTGTTTTTGCTGTCATTTTTGCGGTCGCATCGCCAATTTTACTTGTTATGACAGCTAAAATAGAAAGAAAACGGCTCACATTAGTTTGCTTATACATCTTTTTAATTGGTTGTATCGTAACAGTATTTGCACCTACTTTTTTTATTTTGTTTTTAGGAAGAATTATTTTAGGGTTAAGTGGAGCGCTATTAATTATATTGTGTTTAGTTATGGCTCCTAGCTTAGCAGGAGAACAGTATAAAGGCAGGGCGATTGGGATTGTCTCTGTGGGAGTAAGTGCTTCATTAGTTTTAGGGGTACCAATCGGGCTTATAATGGGAACTAGTTTTGGCTGGAGAGCACCATTTGTCCTTATAACTATATTAACAGCATTATCCATTATTGGTGTTCATCTATTAATGGGACGTGTAGAACCAAAACCTCAAATTCCGTTAAGGCAACAGCTTGCAGCATTTAAAAATCACAAAATCACATTAGGGCTGACGACGACATTCCTGTATATGACAGGCCATTCTATTATGTATGCCTATTTTAAGCCATATTTAGAAGCAACCACTGATTTTAATGCTAATTGGGTTAGTGTCATCTATTTAATTTTTGGTTTCGCTGCTGTATGCGGTGGAGGTATTGGCGGACTACTGGCAGATTTATTGGGCTCACGAAAAACAATGGTTATTGCTCTAGCAGTTTTTAGTGTTTTATTCTTTGTATTTCCATATACAACAGAATTCCATCCAATATTTTTCCTCATCTTGATCTTATGGGGGATGCTCAGTTGGGCGATTTCACCGGCAATGCAATCTTATTTGATCGAAACAGCGCCTGAATCATCGGAAATTCAGCAAAGCTTGAATAATTCAGCTCTTCATTTAGGTGTCGCTGCCGGTTCAGTTATTGGCGCTGGAATAGTTGATACACTTTCAGTCAATGTAATTCCATTTGCAGGTGGAATATTCATCATCTTATCATTCATTACTGTAGTCATTTCTGTTCGCAGTAAGAAAAAGATTTCTTATAAACCAAAGAACGCAATTTGAGAAAGTGCCAGGCACCTTCTAAATAATTGGTTGGTACCTGGCACTTTTCTATTCCTAAATCGGGGTACGCTGAATAAGCTAATTCCAGAATTTAATCAGCCTTGCAAGTTGATAGTAGGAAAAAGGGTGGCAGCACCATCCAAAAATTAGATGGTACTCTCACCTTTTTGCTTTAATGGATTATTAAATATTTGCATTTTATGAGCTAAAAACATGAATGAATCCAAAAAGAATTGCAAACACCATTAAAGTTATATGTATATTTCTTAGACTTTTAGCTTTTCTTTTTTTATATAATAAAGCTCCGGTCACAGCGGCAATCACCATTAGGACGGCTGCTCCCAATCCAAGAATCCCTTCACTCTCCAATTCCCCTTCGCTTAGATACATAGTAGCCCCATGAAGGATACCTAATGCCAAAGCGATTATTCCAATAAAGATATGATATTTCCCAAAAAACTTCGAAATCGTTATAAACATGCTTTTCGCTGCTGGAAAATTCTTTATTGCCCATTTCATCGATCTTCTGATTGGGAATATTACGCCAGCTGCTGCCATTGTCATAACTGTTCCCCAACCAATAGTTTTGCCAATATCCTCATAAGGACCATCTTCTCCCTCATCATCATCCCCATGAATTTCATACTTTTCTTCAAAATGATCATCTGCTAGGACAAGGCTGTTTCCTGTTAAAACATAGTTAAGCCCTAGGATAAAGAAAAAGGCTATTAAAACCAGTTTAAAGTTCTTCATTAAAAAGACTCCTTTTGGTAGTGATTTATATTGTTATAAGGATAGGTTAACATTATGAAAAATGACTGAAAAAACCAGTGTTTAAAGAAAAAAAGCTAAGTCCCACAAGTTGGCTCTTAGCTTTCGAAAAATATTATGTTTACTAATACATGTTGTTACCGGACATGCCAACTTTTAAAACAAACTTCCAAACAAAATTAAAACGCCAGATGCCACCAATACACCGATTCCCGTAAAAATAAACCTGACCCGTTCCATTTAAAATTCCTCCTTTTGATTTCTTAATTACAATTTAACGATCAAAAATGAAATCTTTATGAAAGTTATTATTTTTTAGGCTAGTAATTTTAAAATAAAAAAAAGGCCAATGCTTTGACAAAAAAATCTCAATGCTTACAAATCCATAGTTATCGCCACTTCCTTTTTTGTTATATAGAAAAGTGATATCTATACATCATTTTTTAGTATTGTAGAATATGGCAAAAAACAGATAAGATAAAAATATAATAAATTTATTATAATTGAAGGTGAAAATTTGAATAAAAACCATTTTTTATTTTTGATTGGGGGAATTTTTTCATTAATGATTGCGATGGGAATTGGAAGGTTTGCTTATACTCCAATCTTACCGCTCATGCAGAAGGCTCTTGCCCTTACTGATGCTGTTGCGGGCTACCTCGCTTCAAGCAATTATGCAGGGTACTTTGCCGGGGCCATTTTAGCAGGAGTTCTCCCATTTAAAAAACATAGAACATTTTATTTAAGAATTAGTCTTGCGGTAAGTATTATTACCACCTGCTTGATGGGGCTGACTCACTCCTACACAGGGATGCTCATCATTCGCTTTATTTCAGGAGTGTCTAGTGCATTCATTTTTGTATTAGCTTCCAGTATTGTTCTAGATAAACTGGCTATTGTAGGAAAAACAAACTGGGCAGGCTATTTTTATTCAGGGGTAGGCTTTGGAATCTTTTTTTCGACGCTCTTTATACCGAGTTTTAACGATTTATTTGCGTGGGAAGGTGTATGGATAGGACTAGCCATTATAAGCGGTATCCTTACGATCTTCGTATGGTTTTGGCTTAAAGATTCCCCAAACTCGAAGGTACAAAAGGATAAACAAATGGTTACTATACAAGCACCACCCCTAAAATGGCTTCCTTGGTTAATTATTGCATATGGACTAGAAGGGTTAGGGTATATAGTTACTGGGACATTTATTGTGTCAATTGCTGAAAAGACCTCAATCTTTAGCATTGACCCTGCAATTGTCTGGATGGTTGTTGGCTTAGGTGCAATTCCATCCTGTATCGTATGGTCAACCCTCGCAAAAAAGTGGGGATTTGTAAGATCATTAGTAATTGCGATGGTTCTTCAATCAATCGGAATTGCACTGCCTGTCCTCTGGTTGACCCAATCCAGTTTAATGATAAGTGCTTTCTTATTTGGAGCAACTTTTATGGGTATTACCACACTCGCCACAACATTGGCACGTCAAATGAGTCCATCAAATAGCAGTCGAATGATTGGTTATCTAACTGCTATTTATGCTGCTGGTCAAATGATAGGACCAACAATTGCCGGAATTCTATTATCTTATACTCAAAGTTTTAATACAGCGTTGATTGGAGCTGCTAGCGTAGTATTCATTGGATCTATGTTACTTGTAAGTGGTATTCGATTTGACCGAATGCCAAACTTAGAAACATCGTTCATAACTCCCGAACGAGAAAGTGACCCTCCATTCAGGGAGTTATAAAAAGGTTCATAACACCTGATTGGGAATGTGGCCCTCCATTTGGGTAGTTATAAGAGGTTCATAACACCTGATTGGGAATGTGGCCCTCCATTCAGGTAGTTATAAAAGGTTCATAACACCCGATCGGGAATATGGCCCTCCGTTTGGGTAGTTATAAGAGGTTCATAACACCTGATTGGGAATGTGGCCCTCCATTCAGGTAGTTATAAAAGGTTCATAACACCCGATCGGGAATATGGCCCACCGTTTAGGTAGTTATAAAAAGGTTCATAACGCCCGAACGGGAATGTGGCCCTCCATTCAGGTAGTTATAAAAGGTTTATAACACCTGATTGGGAATGTGGCCCTCCATTCAGGTAGTTATAAAAGGTTCATAACACCCGATCGGGAAATTGACCTCTACTCAGGTAGTTATAAAAGGTTCATAACGCCCTTACCGAAAAGGGACCTCAGCCCAGGTAGTTTTGCAAGCTCCATAACGCCCTAAACCCGAAGGAGTCCCTCAACAGCCGATACGTCACCGAAAACAGCTTTTCTAATTAAAATAATTACCTATACTCCCTCAAACATTCTGCCAATTATCTTAATCGCTTTTTCCAGCCGTTCCTGATAGGTCCCGCTAATGCTTACGAATTTGATTCCATTTTCCTTCAATAATTCCTTCAAACGCTGATTATTTTCTTCTCGGACCTGTTGTTCTCCATGCACCCTTAATCCGTCATCCACCCATTTAACGTCAGGCTCAAGAAATAAGCATAGATCATACTGTTGAATCCGGGCGATTTCATCCAAGACCCGTTGGTGTTTCTGGTTATAAAGTTCTGAGTAAAATTGAGTGACGGCTGCTTCAGTGTCAATAAAGACGATTTTATTGGCCTGTTTAATTGCTTCATATTCTTTCAGTTTATGGCCATAGGCAATGATCGGGTAATCCTCCTCCAAAATAATTCCATCACAGCCACCTAAATCTTCACAGTAATCTCTGCCGAATTCTCTTACAAAAGTAGTATTATAGATGAGTGCTAGATTCCTCGTAAGCGTTGATTTTCCACAGCTTTCCGTCCCTAAAATAACAACCTTTTTAATAAAATAAGGCTTCGCTACCTCGGGAACGTAGTCCCAATATTGAAAGACTCCTCTATTCCTAATCTCCGTTGCTGAAATGGGACATTGTTGCCTTTTTTCATCAATCAAAATATGTTTTGCCTCAGGATATAGCTCTTTAAAAATCGGATCATAGTCGATTTCAGAGCTAAACACCACATCAATCCTCTTCCCGATCACCTCTCTTATTTTCGAGGCCCCTTCCTTCCAATTGTAATCCTCATCACCGTCATGATCCTCCACTTCCACGACCTTGACGTGTGCCATCTCCTTTGTCAGTTGCGAAAGCCAGCGCAGCCGGATCCGACTTGGAATATAGGAAAGCTTGCTCCCCTTACACAATGCCTGATCCCTTTTTTCACTATGTGACAAGACCACATACAATTCATCAACCATCGTGGAAGCTTTGATGACGGCGTACACATGACCTTGATGCAAAGGCAAAAACTTTCCACCGTAAAAGCCAATCTTCTTCATGACATCGCCTCTCCCTTCTGCTGTTTATAAACTTTAGACCAGTTGTAATAGCCGTATATACTGTTGATCAGAAAAGCCGACCACATCACAAGCATGGAGACATCGTTTCCATCCTGTAAAATTAATGCCTTTACCCAAAGGGCAATCGAAAGTACATTGACCGCGATCCAAAATAACCACTGTTCCGTTAATCTTTTTAGCATCAGTATTTGAGCAATCACCGATAAAGTCGTTGAAGCGGAATCAATCCAGACGACATTGCCTCCTAATTTTTCGAGCAGGTAAGAGTATAGAACAAAGATGACCAGAAATACCGAAAGCGTAATGCCCCACCCTTTCTTCGTCAAAGAACTGATTTGAATTTCTTCCCCTTTTACGGTGTGTTCCGTTTTATGATTCTTCCATAAATAGATGCCAACGAACTGGAGTGGAAAATAAAACAAGGCATTCAGCATGACCTCACCGTATAGGCCATAACCGTATGAGATGTAGGCATAGGTTCCGGTCTGAATAATGCCGAAATAGTAATTACTCACCTTCCCTTTGGCAACCAGCACGACACAAAGCATTCCTGAAATCGAGGTGATTAACCCCAGAATCGTATCGTCCCATGCAAAAAACAAATACACATTAACAAGCGTAAATGTAACAAGCCATAGCTTTTCAAATAAGCTCCAGTCACTCAGGATCTTCATTCCTCGTCTCCCCTTTATAATTATTAATTAACAAACTGTTAATTGTAATGAAGAAAAAAATTAGTATTTGGCATTATAAATCGATACATACGGATCAAAATCATTAAATCGGTACAACTGTGCTTTATTCTTTGACCAACGATTGGTTTTTTGCGGCTCTCCATCCTTCTCTACTTTTTCAATAAAAGGGAGCGTCGGGGCCTTTCTAAAAAATTGAGAATCAAGCTTTAGCCAAGGTTCATCCATGACAGTTAGCAATACACCTTGCAGCTCAGAAAGGACAAATTCCTTTGGTAAAAAGTTTTTGGCGAGCGTTGTTAAAGACATATCCTTTTTGATAAACCACAAAGCGTCCTCGATAATTTGCTTGTGATCGAAAGCGAGATCCAATTTAAACACTTCATCCATCGAGAATAGTTCTACCTCCGCTGCATCGTCTGCTGCCTTCCTTTTAACCAACTTATTTTCTGGAACAATCGCATAATGGGCGTTCGAAATTATCCATCCCCGCTTGTCACGGCCAAATTTGTCATATACGCCATAGTGCTTGATTTTTAGCCCTCCTACACCCGTTTCTTCCCTTAACTCGCGAACGGCTGCATCATAGGCCGTTTCCGTTGGCTTAATAAAGCCGCCAGGCAGTGCCCAAATCCCCCCTTCAATATTGGGGTCACCTTCTTTTGTCCGCTCCGCTCGTTTAATCAGCATGATTTTTAACGTTTTTTGAGGCGGCTTATAAGGGCCCACTTCCGTTGAAATAATCGTAAAAACGGCAATATCACTCGTATATCCATCAGGAGTCCGATACTTATTCACATCATAATTTAACAAAGCCTCGCTCACCTATTTCTATTGATTTATTAATTAACATTTTGTTAATTGTTATTTGTATTATATCACTTGTTTCACTCCATGTTACATAAAGTGTTCGACAAATTGCGATATTTACGGGGTAAGGATAATATTGGAAATTTATATTAGTAGAATACTATAATATAGGTGATACTAATTGGGACAAGGAGGATGGCTATGGCTACAATCGATTTGCAAAAGAAATCTGTCAAAGTTGTTTTGGAAAAGAAGAATTTAGTAAAGGTAACTGCTCGAGTCGGGCTGGTCCTTGATATTACCGGTTCCATGAGGAACTTGTATAAAAACGGGACCGTCCAAAGAGTTGTTGAGCGGATTTTGGCGATTGCCGCACAATTTGATGATGATGGCGTGTTAGATGTCTGGGTTTATGATAATGAATTCTCGAGGTTAAAGCCTGTGACTGAAAGGGACTTTGAAGGCTATGTCAATCGCATTATCCTCGAGGATGCTTTAGTACATAAATTTGGAAGAAATGAAGAACTGCCTGTCATGAAGGACGTGTTGAAAAAGTATCTTGAAGAAGATCTGTCACCAGACCCGGCCTATATTGTGTTTATCAATGACGGCGGCTGCAAAAAGTCGATTAAATCTTTAATCGAAAGGTCGTCAAAGTATCCGGTCTTTTGGCAATTTGTCGGCATCGGAAATGGCAACTTTGATTTTCTTAGGACACTCGATACATTGGAAGGTCGAGTTGTCGACAACGCTAATTTCTTGCATATTGAAGATATAGATAAAATTCCAGATCATCAACTTTATGAAGCATTACTAAATGAGTTCCCAAGCTGGCTTCAAGAAGCACGACAAAAAGGAATCCTTAAACCCTCGGAACCAAAGCAGCCATCAAACGTAGCTTCTGAACAACAAGAAGAAAAGAAATCTGGATTTTGGAATAAGGTTCTTGGACGATAAGAAGTCAGGTGCGAAAAACCCCAGCGCAACTATGACAAGCGCTGGGGTTTTCATTTATGTCTAAAACTCTAACCGTTTTTATAAAATAATACTCACAATCGTACCCGAAAGGATGCTGACAAGTGTGGCGCCATAAAGCAGTTTCAAACCGAAGCGGGCGACCACATTGCCCTGCTTTTCATTCAAGCTTTTGACCGCACCGGTAATAATACCGATGGATGAGAAGTTGGCAAAGGAAACGAGGAATACAGAAAGAATCCCAAGTGTGCGGTTACTGAAGTTGTGATTGCCCTTAGACAAATCCAACATCGCTACGAATTCATTGGTCACCAGCTTGGTGGCCATAATTCCCCCGGCACTGACTGCCTCGGATAATGGAATCCCCATAATAAAGGCAATAGGTGCAAAAAGATACCCTAATAACTGCTGAAAAGAAATGCTGAACAATAACTCAAACACATGATTGATGGCCGCCATCAGAGCAATAAACCCAATCAGCATCGCACCAACAATAACGGCAACCTTAAAGCCATCCAAGATATACTCTCCTAGCATCTCAAAAAAAGATTGTTTTTCCGCATTTTGAATCTCCAAAATATCTTCGCTTGGCTTTACCTCGTAAGGGTTAATAATCGAAGCAATGATAAAACCGCCAAATAAATTAAGAACTAATGCTGTGACGACATATTTGGGATCCAGCATCGTCATATAGGCTCCTACAATCGACATCGATACTGTCGACATTGCCGAGGCACAGAGCGTATATAGACGCTTTTTTGAAAGCATGCCCAGTTGTTTTTTTACCGTAATGAAAACCTCCGATTGCCCAACCATTAACGACGCAACCGCATTATACGATTCCAGCTTTCCCATGCCATTCACTTTACTTAACAGCCATCCGATTCCTCTCATAAGGAGGGGGAGAATTTTCAAATATTGCAGGATTCCTATTAATACAGAAATGAAGACTATTGGCAGCAGCACAGTTAAGAAAAATGGTGCCTCTCCCTTATTCGCCAATCCGCCAAACACAAAGGTAACACCTTCATTTGCATAATCGAGCAATTTGCTGAATACCTTTGAAATCCCTTGGATAATGATAAGGCCAAACTCTGTATTTAACAGCAATATGGATAAGGTTATTTGAATAGCAATCATCACAATAATGGGTATAAATTTTACCTCTTTTCGATTAGAGCTTGCCACCCAAGCGGCAAACACGACAATTAGAATACCTAAGATTGAAATAACATAGTGCATTATTTACCTCCTGATGCGTTAAAACATTATGTACGGTATCCCTTCCCGATTGTTATAGTGTAGTAAGCTAGTATGTCCTCAGAAAGCATTGGTATATTTTGTCCATATTTTATTAAAAAAATTAATAGAACGATTTGAATAGAATTGATATTAGCTTTAATAAAGAGGAGTGATTTTTCGGTTAATCGAGTGAATGGAAAGAGCTTTTTCAAGCGAAGAGGTTCATAGAAAGGGGTTATGTGACCGGTTTGCTGATTTTTCAAGAGTTGAGGCGCATTGAAAGGCTATATGCTACCGGTCCGCTGATCTTTTCAAAAGTTGGGGCGCATAGAAAGGCTATATGCTACCGGTCCTATGTTTTTTTCAAGAGTTGAGGTGCATAGAAAGGCTATATGCTACCGGTCCGCTGATTTCTTTATAAGTTGGGGCGCATAGAATGGCTATATGCTACCGGTTCGCTGATCTTTTCAAAAGTTGGGGCGCATAGAGAGGCTATATGCTACCGGTTCGCTAATTCTTTCAAGGGTTGGGACGCATAGAAGAGCCATATACGACCGAACCGCTCATTTTTTAAGCGTTGCAGCGCATAGAAAAGCCATATGCCACCAGACAAGTAATTTTCCAAAATGGTTCGTCTCTATTGCGAAGCAATAAGTTATTCCTTCTTAATTAGAACGATTTTTATTCGGCCAGCACTGATCTTTTCGAAAAAAGCCAAATAAAAAACACTCACATTATATATGAGTGTTTTTATGATACCGGTGGTCGGGGTCGAACCGACACTCCTCACGGAACACGATTTTGAGTCGTGCGCGTCTGCCAATTCCGCCACACCGGCATAATATGGAGGCGGCAACCGGATTCGAACCGGTGGTAAAGGTGTTGCAGACCTGTGCCTTACCACTTGGCTATGCCGCCATATTATTTGGAGCGGAAGACGGGATTCGAACCCGCGACCCCCACCTTGGCAAGGTGGTGTTCTACCACTGAACTACTTCCGCATGTTTGACTGGGCTAGCAGGATTTGAACCTACGAATGACGGAGTCAAAGTCCGTTGCCTTACCGCTTGGCTATAGCCCAATAATACAACATTTTCACTAATTCATCAATAAAAAATTAATGGGGCGGCTGATGGGAATCGAACCCACGAATGTCGGAACCACAATCCGATGCGTTAACCACTTCGCCACAACCGCCATTACAGCATTGGCAGGGGTAGTAGGAATCGAACCCACACCAAAGGTTTTGGAGACCTTCGTTCTACCTTTAAACTATACCCCTATAAATGGTGGAGGGGGACGGATTCGAACCGCCGAACCCTGAGGGAGCGGATTTACAGTCCGCCGCGTTTAGCCACTTCGCTACCCCTCCATCTATACTATGCACTTGCTGCTAACAAGTGCCGGCAAGAGGACTTGAACCCCCAACCTACTGATTACGATTCAGTTGCTCTACCGATTGAGCTATACCGGCAAAATTGAATCAAAATGGTGGCTCAGGACGGAATCGAACCGCCGACACAAGGATTTTCAGTCCTTTGCTCTACCGACTGAGCTACTGAGCCAACATAAG
>NZ_JBLVQN010000059.1:0-32903 GCF_058323225.1 Neobacillus sp. PVCKKU3 | reverse complement strand
ATCATTTACGTTGATCCATTAACCATTCCATTGCAACGTTGGCATGTAGGGCAGCACCGTATTTGAAGATGTCTTCGTTTTGGTGCATGCGTGGGTTGTGCACTGGTGGTTCTCCTGCTTTTCCTGTGCCTAAAACGACAAATGCAGATGGAACGGCCTGAGAAATATGAGAGAAATCTTCTGATCCCCCTAAACTTCCAAGGTCCACAACATTTTCTTTACCTACTACGGCTTCTAATGCTGGCGTAATTCCATCAATAAAATCCCCATCATTGTGAGTTGTTGGTGTATGGAAATCAACAATGCTATACTCGCCGCGCCATGCTTTGACGATATGATCAATCATTTCCGGTATACGTTTGCACATATGATCTCTCGATTGTTGGTCAAAGCTCCGCATATTCCCTTGCAGGACAGCCTTATCTGGGATAATATTTGTCACTGTCCCCCCACTCATCGCTCCAATGGAGAAGGTCACATTTGCCTTCGGATCCACTTCGCGGGTATATAGTAAGTTTAAGCTGGTATATAGTTGATTCATAATCATATTAGCATCAATGGTTTTATGCGGCTGTGAACTATGCCCGCCATTTCCTTGAATTTCAACAATATACGTATCCATTGCCTGAGATACGGTTCCTTTGGTGACAGATAACGTACCTGCTTCTTGGTCAGGCATAATATGGATGGCAAACGCGGCATGTACTTTAGGATTTTCAAGCAGCCCGTCATCAATCATTAACTTAGAACCATAGCCCCATTCTTCCCCTGGCTGGAACATTAACTTAACGGTTCCTTGCAGCTTATCTTCATGATCCTTTAACATTCGGGCAGCGCCTAATAGCATGGCGACGTGTGAGTCATGACCGCAGGCATGCATTTTACCAGGATTCTTTGATTTAAATTCGGATTCAAATTCCTCTTCAAGCGGCAGGGCATCCATATCGGCACGGAGCAAAATACAAGGTTCACCTTTACCAATAGTTGCCACTACACCTGTACAATTTTCCTGTAATCCAAATCCTGCTTTTGCATATTTTTTTGAAATTTCTTCCGGCACAACCCCGCAAGGCTTATTTTCAATTCCCATTTCATCCAAACGCTGCCGAATATATTTTTGTGTGTTTGGCAAATCGAAGCCAAGTTCTGGATGTTGGTGCAGATAGCGGCGATCCTTAATGATTTGCTCTTCATATTTCATTGATTCCTCAAAAAGATTTATCTTATTTGGTAAAGTAGAAGTCATTATTCTGGTCCTCCCTTTTACTTGCAATACCCTGCCATTTTGGGCAGGGCATCGCAATCTTTTCAATTTCTAAAACAAAATTACACTGCTTCTTTTTGTGGCATATCTGAATTTAAAGCAAACTTTGGTTTTGTTTTCACTGCTACGAAAAATAATACAAATTCTACAACCGCAAAAACAATTAACATCTTGATCAATAATCCATAGGAATGATTGATGTTATAAATTAATCCAGATACGATTGGAGCAATTGCCGCGCCTAATGATGTAAATAAAGATACGGTTCCATATTTTGCACTGTATTCTTTTTCACCAAAGAGCGCCGCTGTTAGATAGGCAGGTGTTACCGTAACGGCCGTTGAGCCTAATGCTGAAAAGACGGTATATAGTATGCCAGGAATTAATAAATTCCCTTTCATTAAAAATAGAAAACAAATGATATCGGATGCAACGATAAATACCAAAGTTTTGATTAATCCAATCTTGTCATATAATCTTCCAACTAATAGCTTTGCCACGATTACCATTGCTGAAGCCACTGATAATAGTAATGCAGCATGTTGCGCTGTGGTACCAATATCAGTTAAATAGGGTACCAAGTTAATAATCATGCTATTAACAACAATTCCGCCTACTACAATACCTAGGCAAAGAACCCAAAATGATACGGTCTTGAATGCTTCCTTTTGAGTTACCCCTATCAATTCTTTCTTTGCTGTCGTGTTGGAAGCTTTTTCTGCTCCAAGTGGAGATAGACCTTTATCAGCTGGGCTTAATTTTATAACAAATACAATCAATGGAATAAGGACAACCAATATTAAAATCCCAATCGTAAGATAAGCCGTTCTCCAACCGTAGTCTGTTATGATCCAAGTGACTAATGGACTGAGAATCATAGAACCGAAACCAGTTCCCGATAAAGCAATCCCCAAGCTTAATCCACGTTTTGCATGAAACCAATTTGTAATAAGAACGGAGACAGGAATCATTCCGGCCCCGGCTAAGGCCATACCCATTGGTACTGCAAATAATTGAAAGTGAATGAGTTTAGTTGCAAATGAAAACCCTATATAGGCTCCTGCTCCTAAAATGGTAAATAAGGTCATGTATACTCGTATATCCAGCTTTTTCATTAATCTTCCAGCTATTGGGGCTGTAATCATGGCAGTTGTAGCCATTACGGTGTAATACATGGTAAACTCAGCTCTTCCAAAACCTAGTTCTTCTGTAACAGGCTTCGTAAAAAGCGAGACGAGGTTTGCAATAGGAGCATAAAGAAAAGTCATGATCATGAAGCCTGCTGCCAAAATCCACCAGCCGTAAAAAATACCACCTTTTTTATTCATAATCTATCAATCCCCCTTTGGTCTTTTGTTGTATTGACTAACTGTTCTCCTCTAGAATCATTTCCCTAAAGCTATTGGTTTATTTAGCTGTTACGTTTACATTTAAAGCTTTATTAACATGTTTGTATGCGCTTCCAATAAAACCCATATACGATCGTTTTGTCCATACTTATTCGTTAGAAAGTTAATATCCTACTTAGCATCACCTCTCACTTTCATTATTAGACTTTTTAATATATTTTATATTATATATAATATTTCACTATTTTCAATAAAAAAATAATTCCGTCACCTTTTGACAGAATTATTTTAAGGATGATGCATAGGGACGGTTCTCTTGCCTCATTCCGCTATGCCGTTTCAGGTTCCATCTTCGGCGGATAGGCTGAAGACGACTGAAAATGATGCATAAGAACCGTCCCCATGCATCAAAAGAAATCAAAAAATGCTGATTTGATTGGCGGGATTTTCTTCTCAAAATTTTCAATTTCATTGTTGGAGCCTTTTAGGTAGCCCATTTCGTAGAGTTCCTTTGGTCTTTTGTAGCCAAATAGGATGGCTGATAGGGAATTGATGTTCAGTTGAATCCCTTTTTTAGGGGGATGTACACATTGGCTGCCTGTTTTTTCTTTAAATACCTTTACTTCTCCGTTTCCGAGTAAGTAGCTTCCATTATTCCATGGTGCATGTGAATCTTCTAGATGCAGGAATTGGGACTCATTTTCATATAGGAAAGGAAATCTCTTTAAACACTCTTCAGCATCCACGACCCTTGCCATAAAATAAGGCGAAACCTCCTGTTTCACATTCGGCTGAGGCAGAAAGTAAGGAAAATGATCATGACCAGCAAGTTCCATCGTCACAGAGTCAATCATGGAATCATGCTGGCAGATAAAATTCCATAATCCCATTCTTGCTTCCTGTTCTAGTGCAACGAGCTCCTGTACCTCCATTTTTCGATCCTTCACGTGGTACAGCATATAACCCAAAGCCTCGTTTTCCGAACGGTAATAGACAGCAAGCTGGGAATGATCATCATACACGCTCCGCTTCCACCAATCGGTCTCACGCTTCAGCATCCCTGTATACTGACTGCAAAACTGCTGATAAATCCTTTCTATCTCCTCATTATGGGTATCTTTTGAATATCTTTTTATAAAACCTTGCTGCGGTTCGAGGAACTTCAGATTGATTTTTTCAATCGTCACCTTTTTCTTATCAGTTAATATCTCCCACCCATATTTTCGATAAAAACCAATATCAAACGGGTGTAAAAGAGATACAATCTGATTATCATCATGCATCTGTTTTAAGGATTCAATCATGAGTGATTTGACGTAACCGGTTCTTCGGTATTCTGGGTAGGTGGCCACTCCGGCAATGCCGCCCATTTTCCATTCAGCATCCATCATATAAACGCTTAACGGAATAATATGTAGTTTGGCAGCCAGGTTGTCCTCATCCCAGATTCCTAAAATTTTGTGGTTTTTCAATGCTTCTTTCCGAGCCGGTATGCTGTCCTCTGGAACCTTATATTGGAATGCGTATTCAGATAGTTTCATAGTTTCTAGGTATTCAGCTTCAGTCACTTCTCTCACTAACATTTGGCCAACCCCTTTTATTTCATTGGATGTATTTCTTAAAATAATGCATCCATATCCAATTTTACCAAAACCTAACAAACCTTGCACCGGATACCTTGGCCGTCGTTTCCCATGGTTCCTTTCCTCCAAAATAAAAAAAGGCGCATTTCTTGTTATAGAAATGCGCCTATCGCTAGATTAGTTGAAGCAGGAGACCCCTCTCCACACTTCCTAGTATTTATAAGATTGTCCGCCATCAATTGGAATAACAGCTGCGTTGATGAAGTTGGCTTGATCGGATAGCAGGAATGCCACCAAATAACCTACTTCTTCTGGTTTACCGAAACGTTTCATTGGGTTTGGCTGAACAAATTGTTTCCCTACCTCTTCCCAGTTATCTGGATCCATTTGTTTTAATGAACCTTCGACCATCGGTGTCATGATGGCACCTGGTGCAATGGCTTTGATGCTGATTCCGTATTGACCGTACTCAATTCCAGAGTTTCTTGTTAAGCCGACGACGCCGTGCTTACTAGCTGAATAACCAGATTGGTTACCTACCCCGCGAATACCGCCAACAGATGCAGTATTAACAATAGCGCCAAAGCCTTGTTCTCTCATGACTTTCAAGACGTATTTCATACCATAGAACACACCATTTAAATTGACACTGACTACTTTCTGGAATTCTTCGATGCCAAAATCCTCGGTTAGGTTTTGTTTTCCTTCGATCCCTGCATTGTTGAAGAAGCCATCGATTTTCCCAAATTTCTCAACTGTTTCATTTACATAGTTTTCAACCGCTTGTTCATCTGCCACGTTCGCAGCGATCAGCAATACTTCTGCGTTTGGTGCAACTTCTAACACTTTACCTTTTGTTTCTTCTAATGAAGCAGCGTTTAAATCTACAAGTGAAAGTTTGGCTCCTTCTTTTGCAACTTGCAAAGCTGAGGCTTGGCCTAAACCAGAACCTGCGCCTGTAATTAATACTACTTTCCCATCAAAACGGTTACTCATGGAAATTTCCTCCCTTGGATTTTTTAAAAAATATTTTGAATTAAATTATCTCAAATTAAAGATGATAACCTGTGAAAAGCCTCCATTTCTACTTAATCCACAGGATTTATTATTGCGCTGTATACCCGCCGTCAACAGTCAAACTATTACCGGTCATGAATGAAGAATCATCAGAAGCCATGAATAATACTGCTTTTGCCATTTCTTCTGCTTTACCCAGACGTTTCATCGGTGTGACAGCAGCTAAAGCCTGCTTGCTTTCTTCCGGAATAATTGGTGTATCAATAAAACCAGGGCATAATGAATTAATACGAATATTTTGTTCAGCATATTCAAGTGCAAGGGAACGAGTTAAGTTAATCACGCCGCCTTTGGCCGCGTTATAGGCTGCTGAACCTGGTGATCCAACCCAACCGTACATAGATGCCGTATTAACAATCGTACCGCCGCCCGTTTTAAGCATTTCACGGATGGCTTCACGTGCTACTAAGAAGACGCCATCTAAGTCAACATTTACTGTGTTGCGCCATTCTGAGTATTCTAATTCATGTGATGGATGAACACGGCCGATCCCGGCATTGTTGAAGACCACATCCACTTTGCCAAATGTTTCAACAGTTTGTTTAAAGATATTGGCAACTTCTTCTTCACTCGTAATATTTGCTTTTATAAAAAGAGCTTCAGCATTAAGCGTTTTCAATTCTGCTTCAAATGCCTTACCTTTTTCCTCATTTAAATCAACAAGAACCACCTTGGCTCCTTCTGAAACGAATAAACGTGCTGTTGCTGCCCCAATACCAGATGCTCCCCCGGTAATCACAGCTACTTTGTCTTGTAATTTCCCCATCCTAAATCCTCCTCGTATTCAAGAATTCTTTAGCACAGTATAGAGAAAAATAATAGATAAATCTATTATCTGTGCTTTATTGTTCACAATTTAATTGTACTATTTTGTACACAACTAACAATCATTAAGATATCATTAAGTGTCGACTAGTTAGACACTTCTGCTAAATCTGTCTATATTGAGGGAGTTTTTTTCATGAATAATGAACAAAATATAACATCTCAACGGCAAAATCGAACAAAAGCACATTTAAAGCAAGCATTGATTGAACTCATAAAAGAAAAAGGGTACCATGCCGTTACGGTAAAAGACATTGTCGATTACGCCGCTTATAATCGCAGTACCTTTTACATTCATTACACAGATAAAATTGAATTGGCCGAAGATTTACTGGTTTCCATGCTTGAGGGGTTGGAGGATTCCGTAGGTAAAGCATATGTACCTGGTCAAAAGGTTTATACTACCAAGCTAAATGCCCCATCTTTTAATATCGTTTCTTATATCTATAAAAACCAGAATTTTTTTACATTGATTAACTACGATGACACGTTACCAGGATTGCATACACGGTTCCCGCAAACCATCATAAAAATCTATCAGGAACAATTTATTTTCGAAACGATCAACAATATCCCAGTGAATATGGATTATTTTAAACGCTATACAGCTTATGGCTTCTATGGACTCCTCCAGAATTGGATCGAAAATGGCTTCAAAGAAACGCCAGAACAATTTATCCAAGAAGCCATTGAACTAACGAAAACTCATATTTACTCATTTCAATATATTGGATATAACAAATGATGCATGGGGACGGTTCTCATGCATCATTTTGCGATTGCCGGTTTCAGGTTCCATCATTGTGTTAATGAGGCTACCTTTTCATGTTTTAAGGAGGATAAGATGCTCCAAATACTGAGGAATTCAAGTCATTTGATTATTGTCATACATGAAATCTATGGCATTAATCAACATATGGAGGACTTTTGTAATTTATTATCAACACACGATTTTGATGTGATCTGCCCGAACTTATTAGAGCGGGAACACCCTTTTACTTATTCCGAAGAAGAGATTGCCTACCATCATTTTATGAACAATGTAGGTTTCACCGAAGCTGTAAAAAAAATAAAGAACCTATTGCTAGATCTTAAAAACCATTACGAAAAAGTATATTTAATTGGATTTAGCGTTGGCGCAACGGTTGCTTGGCTGTGCAGTGAGGAAGATAGTCTGGATGGGGTCGTTGCCTATTATGGTTCGAGAATTCGAAATTACCAACAGATTGTGCCGCGATGCCCTACGGTTTTATTCTTTCCAGAAGAGGAACAATCCTTTAATGTAGATCAGTTAATTTCGAATCTTGATAAAAAAAATATAGAAATCCATAAATTTAATGGACAACACGGATTCAGCGACCCGTACTCTGCTAAATTTAATGAAAAATCATTTCAACATGCCTTCAACGAAATGTTGAAATTTTTAAAGAAACACCTTTAAGGGAACGTTCGTATTTACATTTTTTAATTATTAGATTAAAACGGATAATTCACTTGCAGGAAGAACATAATATCTTTAACTTAAGATACCAACTATTAGCATTTTAACTTTTGCAAGGGAGAACAGCGATGCCAGGATCTTTAGAAATCATCTTTAGAACCTTAACAGCATTTATCATCCTATGGGTTTTTGTACATATTCTTGGGAAACAGACCATATTCCAAAAAACGTATCACCTTTTCATCGCTACCATTACAATGGGAACCCTTGCAGGAAATCTAGCATTCAATCTAAATATTAAGTTTCTGTATTTTATCCTTTCTTTCGTTATCATGGGTACCGTTATTTTTACATTGAATACACTCGCTGTTAAAAAACACCGCTATAAAGAATGGATTGAAGGACAACCAACTTTCTTAATTAAAGAGGGGAAAATCCTGGAGGAATCGATTAGGAAGATTGGTTTTTCATTGGATATGCTTACACAGGCGTTACGAGTGAAAGTTATCTTTAATATAGAAGAAGTGGAATGTGCCATTTTAGAAGTAAATGGTTCTCTATCGGTATTAAAAAAAGCGGAATACCAAAATGTATTGCGAAAGGACCTAAATTTGGTCCCACCCCCAAGCAAGGTTCCTGTAGAACTGGTTATTGATGGAGAAATATTAGATAAGAATTTTCCTCACCACGAATACGATAAAGAATGGTTCTTGGCAGAATTGAAAAAGAGAAATGTTCAGGTCTCTGAAATTTCTTACGCAGTTGTAGGATCAAAAGGAAACCTGTATATTGATTTATTTCGCGACAACTCAAGGTAAAATATTAGGGCTCGCAGCACTCTTGATGAGAATGCTGTGTTTATTTTTTTCAAGCCGCCTGATGGCAGCTCTTTTTTAGATTCACAGATTGAACAAACAGCAAGCGATTACGCTGCTGTTTGTTCAATCTGCTAAATTAATGCTCCGCCTGAAAACATGCCTCTTACATTAGTTTTTCATCATTCAAACTCGTGACGGGGGCTTTCCCTCTTGAATGATGCATAGGGACGGTTCTCTTGTCCCATTCCACATTGCCGGTTCAGGTTCCATCCCCAGCAAATGGAGCTGAAAACGACTGAAAATGATGCAAAAGAACCGTCCCCATGCATCTAATTTAGGTTGACAGGTTTATTGTCTATGACTGATTGGTTATCTTTCACGGTTTGGTTGTTGCCTTTTACTTTGCGTTTAAGTACTGTTTTTCTAATGAATGGCTTTATCCAGCCGTCTAGTCCGACTCTTCCAGCATTAGCGCCTGCAAATAGGATTAGAACTCCCAATAAAATATCTAATGGGTTCGAAGAAATCGTTCCAGCAAATAAATAAGAGAAGTTCATCAATAGACCAAAGAACATGGCAGCTGTTGTTAAGCATCCTAGTAATAATCCTAAACCAACAAGAAATTCACCTAAAGGAATAATCGTATTGAAGATATGGGCATTAGGCAATACAACGTGTTTTAAGAAATCAACATACCATCCAAAAACCACCGCACCGTCAGGACCTTTAACTGGGTTAGCGATTGCACCTTTTAAAAATCCCGAAGCGTCAAAATCTCCGCTTGATAATTTGTGCCACCCCGCCGTGAGCCAAACGTAACTAAGATATAAACGAAGAACAGTTAAAATACCAGATGCAGTTTTGCTTTGTCTTAACCAATTTACTAACATTAACAACACCTCCGCAATTTAGTTTCGATACATCCACAGCATAGCAAATGTATTTTGGCTTCAGGGAGGATTGTTCAAGATTTAACAATCTCTTAAAATAAATTCAAACAAAAGCAAAAAAATTTTAACAAATGAAACTATTTGTTACACGAATGTAGTAGAAATTCAGCTGTTAAAATTAATAAAAAAGTTAATCATCTCAGTAAGGAATAGAACCCCCTACTTTTTCTATTTTCAACCTTTTTCAGCATTTACCAAAACATAACAAACAAGCTTTAAGTTTTTTTATATAATAGATTTATAGCAGGTTTGTTTTGACTAATAGGATTTAAAAAAACGGCAACAAAAAAGGGGGATTCTGTCTTATGCAGCACATTGAGACATTACTTCGTGATTATGAGTTGTACCATAAAAAAACAGATATTATCTCAGCTTTGAAGAGCTCCATTAAAATAGAAAAAACAAAAGTCGATGAAGCGTTTATTCCAATTGGTTCTTCGAAATTAGGCGGTTTGCCAGATCTGCCTGATGAAATGGAATTCCCCAAATATGATAAAGGCTACTTAACGTTTGTCGGCCAATTTAACCTAAAAGAAATTAAGCCATTTGATAAAGATTATTTGCTTCCCGACAGCGGGATATTGTATCTTTTTTACGATGTCGCTGAGCAGCCTTGGGGCTTTGAAGAGGATGAGGGATGCTTTAAAGTCCTTTATTTTGATGGCGATTTGACCACACTGAAAAGAAAAGATTATCCAGAGATCACCGATGACTATTATCCATTAAATGCTTTCCAGGTGAATTTCAAGAACATCTCTACGATATCTGAAAATCCTGCTAATCTTACATTTGAAAACGAAGACGAAGAAGAGCGCTTTTGGAACTTTCGTCAAGAATTAATGCAGCCGGAAGATGAAGAAGGTAACACCTCCCCCACTCACTACATGCTTGGCGAACCATTTAATGTGCAAAACGATGTGTTTGAAGAGCTTTACGACGAAGAAAAGGAACCGGTATTATTGTTCCAAATCGACTCCGATGAAGAGGATTTAGGGGTGATGTGGGGAGATTGCGGGCTGCTTTACTTTTGTATAAAAAAAGAGGAATTAGCAATGAAGCAATTTGATCAGGTTAGGTTCACCTTACAATGTTTTTAATACTTGAAAGAGCATGAAGTTGCTAAAAGGCCTTTACAAAAAGCCAGGTGAATTTTCTAAAGGATTTCGTTTTTAGTGCCTTTCCGAAAAATTGTGCCGAATTGACAGTAGTTTTGACATTGATATTTTTCCCCCTAAAAGCATCATTTGATGCTTTTTTTTATCCACAAGGAATTTACAGAAGACGCAATGATAAATATATTGTTACAACCCCAAAGAAAATATTTAAATTGTAGAAGCAAATACATAAATTTTTCATATGCATAATATAGGACATGAGAAGTTTTTAATTGAAGCGCCTTAAAACGCTTCTTTTTTACTTCGCGATTTAGGTCAAATAAGGAGCACTTTTGCTTTAAATTATTCATCTTCTTTTAGGTATTTTTTATTGTTTAGAAGAAAATAATTACATCAATACCTATAGAAGGAGACGATTAAATGACAAACAGCAATGGAATCCGAAGCATATTAGGTATAGATGTTCGGGCGCGTTCCTCTGTTAATGATAGTGAGGAATATGATCCTTTTAAAAACCCAATCATTCATAAACAAATAAACGGACGAGTTATAGTACCACTTAATATCACAAGGCTATGGGGGAGATAACTCCTCCTGCTTCACAATTTTTGGTCAAATGCAACGTTAACCATTAATTGATTCTTCAACCTGCCCTGTTAGAATAAGAAAACGGGATTGCCGCAGACATACCATCTTTAACATAAGAATTCCGTTTGCTTGATAAGAAACAGCCACCAAAAATGGCAGCTGGATCTTTAACCCCAAGTAGCTAGGACTATTATATATTACAATCAAACTAATCCTATTTGCTTTCATTTATATTATTGATTTAGCTGTTTAACCAATTTTGCAATTGTTTTTTGCGTCTTGATACTAAACATTTGCTCAAAAATTTAAATGGAATGGATAGCCGCCATACCCGTGATGGAACGGGTAACCGCCAAATCCGTGATGGAATGGGTACCCTCCATAACCCATACCATAACCAGGATATCCTCCATATCCCATACCATAACCAGGATATCCTCCATATCCCATACCATAACCAGGATATCCTCCATATCCCATACCATAACCAGGGTAGCCTCCATATCCCATACCATAACCCATACCACTTCCAAAGAATAGTCTTTCCATTTTATATCTCCTCCTCAAATTGTTTCAAAAATAGTGTATGTGTCCCTATTTACAGAGGAATAGATATTTGCCTATTTGTAAACTTTTCTTCATTATACTTGTATTAAGCAAAAGTCTAGAATTTTACTTCTTTCTTGTGACACGAAACAGGCCGGTTTGTCAATAAAAAAAGCCACATTGGGTCATTAAATAATTGTGTTTATTCAGTATTCGCTATATTTCGGATAAGTGACTTTAACTGTTGCTCGTGGGGTCATTTTCAACCATCTGGATTGATGAATATCGCCCCTAAACTTTAAATAGATTAGAATTTTTACTTTAATCGTGTTGTTATCGGTTTTTTCCAGTAAATCCAATCCGTTACACAAAAACCGGCATCCTAAAGATGCCGGTCAAGTTTGTTCCTTATTTTATATTCCCCGTTTTAGTAAGGAATGTGACTATTTCTGGGAATATCGCAAGCAGTCCGATGAATAGTATCATGATAATGGCATATGAAAAGACACCACGAGTAATTTCTGACATAGAGGCGGATTTGTCTACACCCTTTAATACGAATAAATTCAGTCCGACAGGTGGTGTAATTAATGCTAATTCCATATTAATAACCAAAATAATAGCGAACCATATTGGATCAAAACCTAAAGATGTAATAATTGGATATAAAATTGGTACAGTAATCACGATAATGGAAACCGTCTCCAAGAAACAACCTAGAATCAACAATACGATATTTATTAATATAAAAATGACCCAAGGAGAAACATCCCATGATGTAGCCATTTCGGTAATGGTTTGTGGGATTCTTAGAACCGTTAAAATAAAGCCAAGCAGCATAGCACCAACAATAATGAAAAGAATCATTGCATTGGTTTGAACGGTTGAAAATAAGATTTCTTTCATATTTTTAAACGTTAAATTTCTATAGGCTAATCCAGCGACTAATAAGCTAAAGACTACCCCCACTGCCGCCGCTTCAGTTGGTGTAAACAGGCCTGAATAAATACCGCCGATAATGATAATTGGCAGGACTAACCCCCATACAGCCTTTTTGGAGGCTTCGAATCTTTCCGCCCATGTGGCCGCCTTTTCCTTAATATGTCTTGTCTGCCAGGAGGCGAAAATGGTGAAAAGTAATGTAAGGAGTAATCCAGGTACAATACCTGCAATGAAAAGTTTGCCTACAGATTCTCCAGTGATATTTCCATAAAGAATCATCGGAACGCTTGGCGGGATCAAAATCCCTAAGGTGCCACCTGCGGCTACTAAACCTAAAACATATCTTTTCGTATAGCCTCGTTTAACCATTTCTGGAATAGCCACTGAACCAACCGTTACAGCCGTTGCCACACTAGAGCCTGAAATAGCAGCAAAAATGGCACAGCAGAAAATAGTTCCTATCGCAAGCCCGCCCGGTAAATGTCTGAACCATTTGCTTGCCATTTCATATAAATCTTTCCCTACACCGCAAACTAATAAAATCTGGCTCATTAATACATATAACGGAAGAGCCGTTAGCTCAAATGAATCTAATGCCTTATAGTTGTTCCAGATGTTGCACCATCAACTGTAATGCCATATAAACTTCCCCGGCGCCCATAAACACTGGAGAAGCCTCCATATGCTTTTATTAGTTCTGATGGAATTTCGCCAATACATCTGATTTTTAAGCCTTTAAAATCTCCAGGCGATTTGAGCGGTCTAACATTATTGGCAAATTGAGCGTAACCATATTCAGCAAATAATAATACCTTTGCGCCGTTCCTAAAAATATAGACATTTATGGATATTACTATCTATATGTTCTAAATGGATGGTAGCTTTTCCATTTAGCACGCAAAACGAACAGAGCTTTTTGCGAATCGCGTTAGGGAATCACGCCCTAAAACTAGAATGGATACATCCGTCTGGATGAGTCTTTCGACCAATCCAAACTTCATCGTTTCCGTCACAGTGCCATTTTCTTCATCCTTTCGAATGAGATCTACGTCACAGGATACCTTTTCGATACTCTAGTTTGGCTGTAAACCACGCTATTTATTGCAAATCTTGCCTATAAAATTGGAGTACGTGGTCCTAGTCTTCCTTTCAGGTAAATAAGAAGCGTTGCTCCAATTTCTCTTGTTTTTCCTTTCAAATATCCACTTTTAATAGTTCAATCTTATCCTGAAAATGATAATATGAACCCCAGTGTCTCGTGAGCGACCTCCAATTATGAAAATTAGCCTTTTGTTTATCGAATTTTTTGGAGAAAGACAGCACAGAGTCATATTTTGGTTTTTCCGTTTTAAAATAATAGCCTCTTCTTGCAATCATGCAAGCGGCGGAAACATGGGAACTTAGTCCGTAACGCGCCATAAATTTCATCTGCCCAATTTGGCTCGTATAGGCGGGGTTTATTTTTCTGATTCTTACTCCCCCTTTATTTGCTTTTGATTCGATTAATTGTTGAAAGGAGGAATAGGCAAACCCCGAAAGCATCCGCGCAAATTTAGGGCCCATTTCTCTTAAACTAGCTTTCTTTTTGGAAAAATCCAATTTCTCGATCACGACATCTTTTTGTACGGAAACGGCATAGGACAGAATTTCCTTTAACGCATCGCTTAAAGTAGCTTGTATCTGTTCTTTTCTCCGGCAATACATCGGAGCATCCACTGTCCAGCTTTTGATTGGGTTACCAAACCGGTCAATTTCGCAAATAGACAAAAATCCTGCATTGAGGTCGATTCCAATCAATCCATTCAGGTTGGATGTTCCTATTTTTGGAGTCTCTTTTTCAACTGTTGCATTCACATACCACCCTTTTTCCTGTTTCAAAAAACGATAGGTAATGGAGGAGAAGTATTTTTGCGGTTTACCGTTTCGGGTGAAGCCCATATAGGGAATCTTTGCCTGATCAATGGCCTCTTGGCCATAGGGAAAATGCACTTCTGGAAAGGTGATATATTTGCCATATTTCGAATCAAAATGATCGGCCACCCGGAGTCTTAAGGCGTTTTGTACGTTATAGGTGGCCGATTGATTTCCATACGTTTCATCTTTGGAACCCACCACAAGAAACTGGGAACTTCTGGACTCAATCCACTTTTCTTTCCACTGCCCATGGTCCTTGTATTTATTTTCTTCCAAATGAAATTGCTTATGGAACAACATCCTTGACCCAAAGCAAATGCGAATTTTATGATTCCGTTCATCTGATTTCAACTTTTCTAATTTATGCTGTACATTTCGGAGCCTCCGCTTTTTTTGGTGGAGGTAAAATTTCATGTTTCGGTATTTTTTATGTTGTTTCGAGAATGCCGGACTAATTTGAGGAATTCTTAGGAGTTTTTGCAGAAGCTTGTCTTTTTGTGTGGTCTTCTTGACGATGATTTTTTGTAAATAATCAATTTTGGATTCTAGTTGTTGAATATCAAATTTCCTTTTTTCTATAATAGAAGAAACCTTCCCATCCAGCTGAATCCTCAAGGAGTTGAATTGTCTAGCGGTAAGACCAAATTGTTTGGAAAAAGTCTTCTTCAGGGAAGTGGTTGGAATCCCTTTAATGTGGGATTGAACAAATAATTTCCGCTCCAGCATACCAAAAAATCGGCCATATTCTGAAAGGTACATATCCGATGTCAGATTAAGATTCAATGGTATGTTGCATAGTTTCGTTTGATAGGTTTGAATCATCATCTCAATCTCCCTTCCCACCCTATGAAAATTTACGAAAAAATAACATCAATACAAACATATGTTTCTATTTAATTTTAAAATAATAGTACCAATTTGTCCATTAATAATAGGTACTTTTATTAAAATTGATAAAAGTCGTTACCCTAAATTTAAGCAGCGTCATTATTCTGCATACCTTTTCAATACATTAAAATATAATGCAAGAAGTTGTTATACGTTTGTCTATTAATGCCTATATTTTTAGAAATTGCTGTAAACCCTTTTGTTCCATAGCAGCCTTTAGTTTGTTACCCATTTCACCTTGAAGAATTTGCAAAAAAGGTTACTGAAAAATCCGGCGGTAAGGTAAAAGTGCAAGTATATCCAGCTGGACAGTATTGATTAGCTCTATTTTCTTTTCGGTCGGAATAAAATTGGATTCATTCTGAATCCCGTCCCTGGGTCCGACTTCTATTATTTCTACTTTATCCGGAAGATTCATAAGACACCCCCTCTTATTTTAAGAAATCCAAGCTTTATCAATTGGATGGGATCGTTTTTCTATTAAATAACCCCTTTTGCTTTCAGATCCTTTATTTGCTCTTCCGTCATGCCAAGCTTCCCGCCAAGAACATCATCGGTGTGCTGCCCCAATTCTGGTCCTGCCCACTGAATTTCACCAGGAGTTTCACTCATCTTTGGTACTATTCCAGGCATCTTCAACATGCCAAGACCATCAACGGCTACTTCCTGAATCATTTTCCTGGCTTGATAATGCGGGTCATTTACGATATCCTCCACAGAATAAATGGAACCCGCCGGGACACCCGCTTTATCTAAACGTTCCTTTACTACGTCGAATGGCAAACTTTTCGTCCATTCTTCGATCAGACCGTCTAAGAATGCAGCATGTTCAGATCGTTTGGCATTGTTTTCATAGCGCGGATCCTCGGCAATGTCCTCTCGTCCCATTGCATTCATAAGCCTTTTAAAAATGGCATCTCCATTTGCACCAATAACGATATAGGTTCCATCCGAACAAGCATATGTATTCGATGGTGTAATTCCCGGCAGCATACTTCCTGATCTTTCCCGAATCAATCCTGCACGGTCGTATTCAGGAAGAACACTTTCCAATAAACTAAACACTGATTCATATAGAGCAACGTCGATTACCTGCCCCTCACCTGTGCCATTCACATCACGATGGTAAACCGCCATTAATGCACCGATCACGGCATAAAGTGATGACAAGGAATCTCCAAGACTTACACCTACTCGTACCGGCGAACGATCTGGATATCCCGTAATATAGCGAAGACCACCCATTGCTTCCCCAATCGATCCAAAACCCGGTTTGTCTTTGTACGGACCATCCTGACCATACCCGGACACCCGAATCATAACCAGACCTGGGTTAATTTTTTTTAATTCCTCATATCCGAGACCCCACTTTTCCAATGTTCCCGGACGAAAGTTCTCTATTAAAATATCAATTTCTTTCACCAGCCCGCGGATCAGCTCTTGTCCTTCATGGTGCTTCAGGTCAATGGTAATGGACTTTTTATTTCTGGATTGAACATACCACCATAGACTTGTACCGTTTTCCATGACCCGCCATTCTCGGATTGGATCACCCTTCGCTGGAGGTTCGACTTTTATAACCTCAGCACCAAATTCAGCTAATAACCGCGAGGCAAATGGACCTGCAATGAGCTGTCCCATTTCCAGCACTCTTAAACCTTCCAATGCTTTTTTTCCCATATGTATTCATCCCCCCATAGTCTCAATCTGTTTAAAGCTAAAGAAGATTTCTACTTATAAAGTGATATAAGTGCCCCTAAATCATGCTCAATGTGTTCAAGCATTACCTTTGCGGCTTTATCCCCATTTCTTTCTTTAAGTGCTGAAAGGATGCGTGAATGTTCTTCGATAGGACTCTCATCTCGCATGGCTTCTTTAACAACACTGTTCCTTAGATAGGTAACTTTATCCCGAATCATATTTGTTAATGAGATTAGCTGGCGGTTACCGGATGCCTTCAGGATAATCTCATGAAATTTAATGCTCAATTCCACTACACGATTTTTATCCTGTCTTAACCATGCTGCTTTCGTTTCTTCCACGATCTTTTCAAGTACTTCTAATTCTGAGGATTCAATTTTTTGAGTAGCTAATTTAGCTGCAAGAGATTCCATTTGCTGCCGAACTTGATAAATATCAATCATATCCGATGTTGAAGGGCTGAACACATGTATGGCATTCCCCTTTTGCACAAGCAACTCATCTTGAATCAGGATTTTTAAAGCTTCACGCACCGGTCCGCGGCTGGTACCGAATTCTTCCGCAAGTTTTGCTTCTACCAATCGATCACCAGGAATATAATCGCCTTCCAATAACCGTTTCTTTAATATTTGATAGATTTGGGTATTTAGTGTATCTCTAACAATCGATTCCAATGAAAGCGCCTCCTTTCCGAACCACCTCGCAAGTGTTTTATCAAACTATTTTTAATAGTAAGATAATTACAGTTAACTGTCAACGGTTAACAATCAGTTTATTTAATATTTTCGGAATACCCTTTCTGAAGAAACTACAAAGTTTATATGAGTACACCAAAACCCGTCACTTTGTATGCTAACAAAGTGACGGTTCTTATTATTTCAATCCCTATACCTAAAAAGGCAGCCGCCCCTAGAAATATCAGGAAAACAGCCCGTCCTGCGGCAGTTCGATGATTTATAACGGTAAATTTATTGGCAAAAAAATAGAGGGAATGGGAGTTACTTCTGCCTTACTAAAAAGAAATGGATTTAAAGTAATTTCTGAGGAACAATTTGCGGAAAACCTCCTTTAAAGGACGTTTCTGTTTTTAAGGGGGAAACTTGCTGCAAATACTGAAGAATTCAAGTCATTTGATTATTGTCATACACGAAATCTATGGCATTAATCAACATATGGAGGACTTTTGTAATTTATTATAAACACAGGGTTTTGATGTAATCTGCTCGAACCTATTAGGGCGAGAACAGCCTTTTACTTATGCTGAAGAGGAGATTGCCTACCCTCATTTTATGAATAATATAGGGTTCTCCAAAGGTGTAAATAAAATAAAAAATCTACTGTTAGATGTTAAGAATGATTACGAAAAAATATATTTGGTTGGATTTAGCGTTGGCGCAACTATTGCTTGGCTGTGAAGTGAAGAAGATTGTCTGGATGGAATCATTGCCTATTATGGTTCAAGAATTCGAAATTATCAACAGATGGAGCCGCGATGCCCTGTGGTTTTATTTTTTCCAGAAGAGGAAAAATCCTTTAATGTGGATCAGTTAATTTCGAACCTTGATCAAAAAACTATCGAGATCCATAAATTTAATGGACAACACGGATTTAGTGACCCATACTCCCCAATAATTAATGGAGCTGGAAGATGAAGAAGGTAACACCTCACCCGCCCACTAAATGCTGGAAGAACCAGGGTGTCTAAACAAATGGGCTTTATGAAGTATCCTCCAACATAATTCCACAAACATTCACTATAACCAACAAGAAACAGGAGTTTCTACGATTGTAGATACCCTGTTTCCTGGAACTTCAATTTGTGAATTGACTTCTTTTATCGGCAATTTTTAGGAATGGTAGTGGTGCGGGTAGTACGGGTAATATGGGTATGGGTATGGGTATGGGTGATGTGGATAGCCAAAACCAAGTCCTGGATAATAACCAAATCCTGATCCTGGTCCACCTAGACCAAGGCCAGGAGCGAATCCAACGCCCGAACCTGGACCACCTAAACCAACACCTGGGTAATAACCTTGGCCAAAACCTGGTCCGCCAAAACCAAGTCCTGGGCCAAAACCTAACCCTGAGCCTGGTCCTCCTAAACCAAGACCTGGCGAAAAACCAAATCCTGATCCTGGTCCTCCTAATCCGATTCTTTCATATGTTGTATAATTAGGAATCACTTTTATCCTCCTCATTTCGTTTATCATTAGAGCATATGCATTTTTGGGGGGAATTCTTGGGCATTTGTCCCCAATCAGTAATTTCTTGTATGATAAATGCGGAGTAACGATATTAGATACCTTCTTGGGTCATTCTTCATTATTATCTTTATGAGGATAGGTATGTTTACTGTTAATAAGCCGTCGTAAATCTCCTCTAAATATTACGTCTTTCATTTCACGCAGGCTAAATGGGATGAAAGGGGCTAAATACGGAACACCTACTGACTTAAGTGAAGCCATGTACAAAAGTAAGAAGAGAAAACCGATGAGTATTCCTGTCACCCCTAAAAAATTTCCAATAAATACAAATCCAATACGCAGTAAGACTAAAGCTCCCCATAAGCCACCGCTGGCAATATGCATACTTGTCAAAAAGTTTACTCCTACAACAATCATTGTTAAAGGGTGTATAATTTTTGCGAAAACGGCTGTTTCCCCGATTGTGATTGTTCCAATTAAGGTAACAAGTAAGGTGGTATTTTTGGGAATTCGAAGAGTTGCTTCAAGAAGCGAATGGAAAATAAACAAGAGAAACAAAACTTCCCATACAAACGGCAATATTGTATCTATATCTGTTAGTAACTTTTTGTCAAACGGTTTTGGAAACCAATTTGTATGAAATCGGGTAATAGCTATATAAATTGCAGGTAATAAAAGTGCTAAAAGCCAACTAAACAATCGAAAAATTCGAATTCCAATACGTCCAGCTTTTGAATTGTATTCATCTGGTTGTTGAAAATAATGGATAAAGAGACAAGGAACGATCAATACAAAAGGTAAACCATTAACAATAACGACCACACGTCCTTCATATAATGCGGCTACAGCAACGTCAGGACGCTCGGACGTAAAAACTAAGGGGAATAACGTTTTTTTCTCCTCTAATGCATCTTCAATGACACGGGCTTCCAATAAATACGTTACATCGATTCCGTTCAATTTCTCTTTCACATCTTCGAGTACCTTTTCATCTACATATCCATCGATAAATAGCAGTGCAACATCTGTTTTTGATTCATTTCCAATTTGAAATGATTCAATCTTTAATTTCTGGGTCTGAATCATATGCTGTAAAAGGTTTAAATTCAACTTCAATTGTTCATTAAAACCCACCATGCTGCCTTTGATGGTTCGTTGTGTATCAGGTTCTCTCAAAGATCTTGTTTGCCAATTTGCGACATCTGCAAGAATCCCCTGATTAAAGCCATCTATTAAAACCAAACATTTCCCTCTTACTAGACTGTTTGCAATGACATCGATTGAAGATTCAACTGTTACGTCAATGATTAAAAGATGATCATTTATAACAGACTCAATACTTTCCATTCTAGACATTTTTAATAAAGGGCCTAATATATTCTCTTGGATGTTTTGAGTATCCGTAATCCCATCCATATAAAAAATTGCAGCTTCTCTTTTGATTTTATCTCCGATATTAAATTTTCGTATTTTTAAATTCGAAAAACCATTAAAAAATTGTTCTGAAAAAACTTTAAGGTTGCGATGCAGGCTCATTGTTAAGGTTAATTTATCGGCTATAGTCATTGCTGAATTCCTTTTTATTTTTAGTATTACCTACCTTTAATCACTTATTTAGCAATTCAGATAATCTGCAAAAGATCTCGGCTAGGCTATTCAATCTGTCCGTTAGTAAATCAACAGTATTAGAATGTTTAATCATGTTTCGTTCACCAAACTGAACATAAAAGGGATCGCAGCGGCGATCCCCTCCAAAATAAAATACCCGTTTGTAATATACGATTAGCAAGATTTCTGGTTGCCCTCGTATAGCTTTAACGTTATTTGCCATGACCTTTTTTTGTATCATGGGTTTCTTAAACTTTTATTGAAAAAGTTGACTAACTATTAGCTCGTTTTTTTCACCAAAATATGAATAAATTCAACCCGTTATTTCTCCCATAGCTCAACCAGTCTGCCTTCAGGATCTTTAATCCAAATAAACTTACCAAATTCACTAATCTCTTTTTCCTTAGCAAGAGGTACATCAATATGTTCAAGATGCTTGATAGTCTCTTCTATATTATATACTTGGAAATTTAACATCACTTGCTGTTCTGTTGGGAAGTAAGGGTCATCTTCAGTAAAGAAAGAAAAGATCGTATCGTTTCGTTTCCTGAATCGGGTTTAATAATAGTCCCATTCCATTCATCAATTTCTATCTTCAACACTTCACTGTACCATTTTTTATAGCATCTAGATTTTTAGTCCTCCAAAATATTCCCCCGAAACCTTTTATCAACATAATAAACTCGCTCCCTTCTCTAATTTCTTTATATTTACGATTAAATTAGAAATTCAAGAAATAAAAACAAATTCCTTCTTCAACCAATTTCCCTTAGTAAAAAGGAGTCTCCATTATTGTTGAAACGCAACCAATTAGCAATAAGGGTGCTCCTATTTCGATAGAGACACAGGTAACAGTGACTTATTTAAACACCTTTTTAAACGATTTAGTTGAGTCAGCGTTTGTTATTGTGCTACTATCAAATTCATAAAATCCTTTGGCTTTCTATCAATAAGAACCAACTAGATACTAGCTGAACAAGACACAAAAGGAGCCTCATGCTTATGAATATTTTAATTCTAGGTGCAACTGGACGAGTTGGAAGCCAAATAGTGACTTATGCCCTTCATGACAGACATCATGTTACCGTATTAGTTCGCACTCCAGAGAAGATTCAAATTAATAATGAAAATTCAACCATTGTTCAAGGGAATGTTTTAAATAAAGATGATATCGTACGTGCCATGCAAGGGATTGATGTAGTTATAAGTGCACTAAATACTGATGGCACAACCACTCTATCAGAAAGTATGCCACTTATTATCGAAGCAATGGAAAACGAAGGTATAAAACGAATCATAACTATAGGAACGGCGGGTATTTTGCAAAGCAGAACCACGCCAAATTCTCTGCGTTATCAATCAAGCGAATCGAAGCGGAAGTCAACCCGTGCCGCGAAAGAACATCATAAAGTGTACGATATGCTCAAACAATCAACCCTCGATTGGACGATTGTCTGTCCTACATACTTGCCTGCTGGAGAAAGGGTAGGCCGATATCGTATAGAGCGAAATTATTTGCCGGAGGGTGGAACTAAAATATCCGTACCGGATACCGCAGAATTTACCTTTAAACAGATTAAAGCAAGCGATTATATAAAATCACGTGTAGGTATCGCCTACTAATAATATTCTTATACTATTTTCATATTGGATTAACTGGTTTGTTGAACTCATCATTAAGTAATTTTCTATCATCGTCTTTTCAAAGTATTTATTCAAAGGCTGGACAGATAAAACTGCAATATTCCCGTCCGTGAGATACCAATCCCCGCCACCATTGAATCCAAATAGGTTAGGTTGGTTAAACGATACAAGAAATGTAGATTTCATAAATGGCTTTAAATCCTGAATAACCCTTTCTCTCTCTTCATCGACAGAAGGAGAAATATGATGAGTGGGCAAATGTGACCCTAAAGAAAAACACATCGGCAAAACCGATGTGTTTCTAATTGTATTATTTTAAAACACTTTGTTGTTCAGTTTTAGGGACCAGTGGAATTCGGTTATAAGTGCTAATAATTATCCGTGCAATTGGTCTAAATACAGAACTAAATGCATATACAAATCCACTTGTAATTACTGCTACAATAACGCTTGCTAGTACATCAAAAGGATAATGATGCCCTACATATACACGAGAAATTCCTGTTAAAATAGCAAATAAGAGCATTCCAAATCCAATTTTACGATGCTTTCGCCATAATACCGCAAGTGCAAGAGAAAATGCACCCGTTGAATGATCGCTAGGGAATCCCGAATCTTTTGCATGCTGAATTAATAAATTAACGTGATGCGTTACAAATGGACGTGGTTCATAATAGATATGACCTAAGATAAAATTAATAAATAACCCCAATCCTCCAGTAATTGCAGCAAATACAACTGTATATTTATGTTTTTCCTTCCCAATAAACCACATGAGAAGTAAAACTAACGCATAAATAAGCAAGGCATCTTTAGTAACGAAAACCATCAGACCATCTAAAAAGTGGTGATGTCCTGCATTTTGATTAATAGCTTGAAATAATTTGTAATTCATCTAAACCCCTCAATCCCGCTAAAATTAATATAGAAAATAAAGCTAAGCTGATACTTTTTTGTTCTTTATTCTTTTTACAATTAAGTAAACTAGAATGACCAATACATAATACAGGCACTTTCCAAAAGAAAGAACCTTCATCTAGAAATGAAAGTAAAAAATTAAAATTAAAAGCGAAACACCCATTAAAAACTGAGCAGCTTAAGTATAACCATTTAAACTTAATGTTTTCTGAATAAAACATTAAAAAATCCTTAAAATGAAAAAACAATGGAACAAATGACTTTGTAACAAAACCTTTTGAAATTGATGAACTTTTAGCACGAATTAGTGACTGTTAACGAAATAAAAAAGCTTAATTTTTTATTCTCTATAAACGTAACCTCCGTTAATACAACAAGAAAAAAGACCGCCGCAGCGATCATTAAGTTACTTTCCCGCACCAAATTGAACTTAAGCAACCGTTTAAGTACAATCCTTCACATTATCTTTGAAATGGTTTATTTGAATCATTTTAAGGTCCAAAATAGGGTCCGAAAGGATTTTCCGGTGGATATTCCTCTAACTTATCAGCTGTTCTTTCATCCGGTGAAGTTGCCCCAGATTTTTTATCAAAATAGATGGCTATTCCAGCCAATATAATGACAGGTGTAAATATATAAAACCACATCATCATAACACCTCCAAACTAACCAATAAGTTACTAATATTATATTACAAATTTAACCTTTTTTTACAATATTTAAAAATAAAACTACAACATGTAAACTGCTCGTTACAAAGTTACAAAAGTCAGCTGTACAATTTTAACGAATGATACCAGTGCTTTTCTAATAGGTTTATAAATATCCGATCATAACAGTTGAGGTTTGACGAAAGTGAGGAGGATTTATGATGCCTATACCACTGAAGGAGCCAGTTCTTATTTTTGGTTTAGCTGTGTTAATTTTTCTGCTGTTCCCTATACTAATGGGAAAATTAAAGGTACCTGCGATTATCGGCCCCATTATAGCGGGAATTATTGTCGGACCAAACGGGCTGGAAATATTGGCACGTGATTCAACAATCGAATTGCTTGGAACAGTCGGATTGTTGTTTATCATGTTTATAGCTGGACTTGAGCTGGATCTAGATGGTTTCAAAAGATACAGAAAGCGCAGTATTTTATTTGGCTTACTCACGTTTTCAATCCCATTAATTCTAGGAGTCGTATTAGGTTTATGGCTGAAACTCAGTATATTATCGGCCATTTTATTTGGTACCATTTTTTCCTCCCATACGCCTTTAGGATACCCCGCCATAAGCCGGCTTGGCATTGCGAAAAACAAAGCTGTTACAACAGTGATTGGCGGTACATTATTAACAGATAGTCTAGCTATGCTTTTTCTTGCTGTCTTAACAGGGGCAGCTGAAGGTCATTTAACACTTGGATTTTGGATGTACCTGATTATTGCAACAACGCTCTTTGCTGTAGTTGTTCTCCTAATCACCCCTTACTTGACAAAGTGGTTCTTTAAACGATCCAATAATGAAGGAACAATCGAATTTAACTTCGTTCTGGCCATTTTATTCGTCGCTGGGGCCATTTCAATATTTGTGGGCTTGGAACCAATTATTGGAGCATTCTTGGCCGGTTTAGCCCTGAACCGATACATTTATGATCATGGTCCATTAATGAACAGAATCAGATTTACGGCAAATGCATTGTTTATTCCATTCTTCTTGTTATCCGTGGGTATGTTAATGGATCTTCGTGTTCTGGTATCCAGCTCCAATGCGATCCTACTAACCTTGTTAATCCCAGTTGTAGCCATTGGCAGTAAACTGTTTGCCAGTTGGACAACAGGAAAAGTATATGGTTATTCCAAAGCGGAAAGGAAGGTAATGTTTGGGCTTTCTACATCACATGCTGCAGCAACATTAGCGATAACACTTGTTGGATTTCGCCTTGGTTTATTTGACCAGCAAATCATCAATGCTGTCATTATTATTATCTTAGTTACTTGTATTATGGGCCCATACTTTTGCGAAAAATATGGCCGGAAATTAGCCATTGCACGAGAGGAAACGGTAATGGATGAAACACTTCCTGAACGGATATTAATCCCGATGGTGAATCCTGATACAATGGAAGCCCTGCTCGATTTAGGATTTGTCGTTAAAAAGGCAAAAAAGACAGATGAGCCGCTTTACCCATTATCAGTCGTTCAAAAAGACTTAAAACAAGCAAATAATGAAGTAGCTCAAGCAGAAAGAATGCTTGAACGCTCCGTCATGTATGCATCAGGGGCAGATGTTTCTGTAAAGCTGTTAACACGGGTGGATTATAATATTGGCAGGGGGATCGAACGCGCTGCTACGGAAGAACGAATCACAACCATTATTGTGGGATGGGATGGTAAAAGCGAAGGCGGCCGAAAAATCTTCGGAAAAGTCATTGATAATTTCCTTGAACATACGTATCAACGCTCGCTTATAACCAATATCAATCAACCGTTAAATACGATGGAAAGGGTCATTCTTGTGTTGCCAAATAATATCGTGCACAAACCAGGTTTTGGCGATTCCATATCGATTATAAAGAGCATTGCCTCACAGCTCAGTGCTACAACGAAGGGTCTTGTCATTCGTGATGATTTAGACATGTATGAAAGGGCATCTCAGCAAGTACACCCTAATGTAAAAATCGAATTCGAATCAATCAATAGCTGGAATTCCTTATATGAAAGTCATTTAAAACATGTTAAATCAACGGATCTTGTAATTGTATTAAGTGCCAGAAGGGGGACCGTAGCATGGCACCCAGAACTGGAGGCTTTACCCAAAAAATTATCTTCAATGAATCTTGACTTCATCGTGTTCTACCCAACAGAAATGAAGGAAACAGACATTCGCGGTTCACGGGGTACTGAGATCCCAAAGGAATTGCTCTTTAAGAAAGATTATGATGATTAAATGACACTTTTTTCACTGAAAAAAACCGATTACAATTCCAACCTTTTTCATCCTACCAGTCCCCTATCTCTCTTTCTGTGGTTTCTTCTTGATTATACAACATTATTCTCTTTCCCAAGTCTCCCTCCACCAAATAGAGCGCTGATCCTTGTTCAAGGATAGCGCCCTTTTGTTGAATAGCCGTATATAATTTAATTTTGATTGTCTCTCTATTTCCTAACAATCGGAATCCACATTTCACCAAACACAGAGCCGTTTCGCTGCCCCATGATGACCGCTGTATTCGGCCCGCCCACATAGGCAAAATCCTTTGCTTCTGGCAATACTTGACCAAAGGCAATGCCCGTAACCATATTACTCAACGCTTCAGCCGTCTCTGCTTCCCCTTTTACAACGAGGTATTCACTTTTAGGAAATTGAATCACTCTGGATGCTTCTGGTAAGGATGCCTCAGTCATGACGCCGGCATAATGCATCATCTTGTTATTCACCGCTTCATTCACGACAAAAATGTAGTCATTTGCGGCAACGGCTTTTAACTTGTCAAGCCTTCCATCTTGATTGACGGCCGACCAAAAGTCTGCCTTTTCTTTGGTGATACCTGCAAAGTCAGTGTAGTGGCTCTTAAGCTCTGTTCCAATCCCTAAAACGGTGAAGCTATCTTTTTCTTCTAACGTATAATTTGTCATATTTAATCCATCCTTTTTTTAAATTTATCAAATGATTTATCTTTTCACTTGATGAGTTTATAATAATCTTTAATCATGTCAAAAAATGAAACTGTTTAGGAGACCCCGATGAAAAAAGTTGAACGGATTAATATCATCATGCGGTATATCAACAACCGCTCCCACTTTACCATTTCTGAGATCATGCAAGAATTTAACATCTCTCGTTCAACCGCGATCCGAGATATTCGGGAAATTGAAGCCATGGGGATGCCGCTTGTCGCTGAAGTTGGCAGGGATGGCGGTTATTTTGTCATGAACAATTCGGTCCTGCCCACCGTCCGCTTTACCGATAATGAAATTAAAGCTCTCTTTATTGCCTTTATGGCTACAAGAAATCAACAACTCCCTTATCTAAAGAGCCGTCAGTCTTTAGCTGAAAAATTACTAGGTCTCATTTCAGAAAACCAACAAGATGACCTGGTCCTGTTAAATCAAATCCTGCTTTTTGAAGGGACCAACCCCAATAACCCGGACCTGCTTGAACTGTCAGACCTTCCCCATCCAATGTTAGAAAAACTTATTCAAATCCTTCTTTTGGATCACTATTTATTGATTACCATTAAAGAAGGAAAGGCTATAAAGTCTTATTCCATTTATCTTTTACACCTTTATCGTGAAAAAAGCCTTTGGCTGATTGAAGGCTTTAACTTAAAGGAGGAAAAGAGACAAATTTTCTCTGTCGACAACCTCACCGATGTACAACCATACCCCACGGAAAAAAGAGTAACTAGGAAAAAGATTTTAGAAAAACTAAGGAAGCAAGAAGAAGTAATCAACCTTGTCGTTGAACTTGGTCCAAAGGCGATTGCTCAGTTCAAAAAATACCATCCTTTAAAAGTTTCCATTTCCTATACGGACCCTTACCAAACCACAGCCATTCTAAAGACTTTTATCAATGTGAATCATTCAGAAGAATTAGATGAAATAACCAATTGGCTGCTTTTCCTAGGCGGGGATATCAAGATCAGGGAAGTGCCAGAAGAAGTCTTAGATGGTTTACAGGAGAGAATATTTTTATTTTGTACTTAAACAGTGCCCGTTAAACCTCATATAGATGGGTTACGGTGAATCGTTTTACAAGTAAATGAGGTTTTTTAGCAAATGCCTCTCCTTAAGGTTGGGGAGGCTAGAACATGAAGTATTTGAAGCTTAGTGACAAAACGGTAAAATCGGTACTTTCTCAACTAGTTGATAAAAAGATGCTGATTCCCGCATCTAGGATCATGAGAATCGGCTTTTATCGATTGCGGCTCAGGTTAAGCACCCGATCTGAAAAATAGACGGAAAAATTCCGCTTAATTAGTGAATACTTATAAAAAATAGCTTAAATAGACGGAGAGATTCCGCCAATTGAATAGAAAAACATGAAAATAAGGGATTTTGCTTTGCATAATCGGAAATCCTCCCCTTAATATACCTTGAAACGGACCCTATTCTGCATTTAACCGAAAAATCTCCGCTAATTTTACTTCTGCTGATTATTGGATTAATAGGTTTCTTAAAATGTCGCTTTATTGTCGAAATATAAGGAAAATGAATTGACAAACTTAAGAATTCTATTAAACTAAAAGTAGTTCTATCCTCAAATTCTTCTCTAAATAATCTTTTTTATATTAGCTATTCCGCAAGTCTATATTTGTTTTTACAATCTCCCGTTGAAGCCACATTAAACACTTCTTTCACTCGTATTATTACTCATTAATTTTAAGAATCTGTCTGAACTCATAATAGAAACCATTCATTCGTGGCATAGAATATGTTTGCTATTAAATGCCCATGTTGTGGATGTTTTGCATTTGAAGATAAACTCATGAAGTACATCATTTGTATTTGGTGCGGTTATTAATACCCCCGAAACAGTAGAGAAATATACCGAAAACCTATTGGATTCAGGGGACATTTGATAATAGGAAAAATGGAGGAGAGAGATGATATGGGATTTGAAGAAGAATACCAGGCCTTTATGAATTCACACTTGCAAGCAAGAACCGGTGAACGGCTGCGTCGCTTACAAGAAGGTCACAATCAGGCTGAAATGTTGTTTTTGAAGCAAGTATGGTGGCCTTTATTTTACCATTTCCGATATCTTCATCCAGAATATGAAGTCAATGATTTCAAGGATGGCAAAAGGTATTTGGATTTTGCTTATATTCGTCCCGCCATCCGGATTTGCCTTGAGGTCGACGGGTATGGCCCTCACCTTAAGAACATAAGCAGATGGCAATTTTCCGACAGCTTGGAACGTCAAAACCAGTTGGTGATTGACGGATGGACCGTGATTCGCTTTTCTTATGACCAAATTAAAGAGAAGCCTCGTCGATGCCAGCAGATCGTTCAGCAAGTGATTGGCCGATGGCTCGGTGATGAACTGGACCAGACATCTCTATCATTTGCCGAAAAGGAAGTGCTTCGGCTAGCGATTCGAAAAGGAGAAGCCATAGCCCCTATTGAAGTCGAGAAATATTTGAAGTTAAGTGACAAGACGGTAAAAAAGGTACTTTCCCAACTAGTCGATAAAAAGATGCTGATTCCCGCATCTGGGATCAAGAGGATCCGCTCTTATCGGTTGGGGGATCAAGTTAAGCATCCGATCTGAGAATTAGGCGGAGTAATTTCGCTTAATTGGTGAATGTTACAAAAAACAGCTTAAATAGACGGAGAGATTCCGCCTATTGACAGGAAAAACGTGAAAATAGGAGATTTTGCTTTGCATAATCGGAAATCCTCCCCTTAATATACCTTGAAACGGACCCCATTCTGCATCTAACCGAAAAATCTCCGCTTATTTTACTTTCTCTGGTTACTTAATTAAGGATAGGACTTCTATTTATAAAAAATACAAGAGAACCTCATTTTGATGGGTTACATTGACCCTATCACAAATACAATTTGGTGTTGTGCCCGCTTCGATGCTGCAAACAAAAAAACAAGCTGCCAATTATGGCAGCTTGCTTAAATTAAATCCAGAATTAAGCCGTTACGTACGTTTCTTCTAAAGTCTTCTTTAAAAATAAAGCGAGTTCGAGCATTCCGTATTTTCCGGCCTTTGCTTCTGCATCAGAATTATAGTTCGTGTTTGTATTAATATCATAAGTAAAAATTTCACCATCAGCATTTCTGATAAACTCGATTCCAGCTATTTGAATATGATTAGCAGCTAGAACTTGTTTATATTTTTCAATGATATCGTCGTCAAACCCTTCAATAATTTGGAACTTAGGCTTCTCTTCTACTTCTTCTCCGACCGGGCAGAATAAATCGCCAATTTGGCAGGCATCCGCTGGGCATAGTTCAAATCCTTCCGAGGTATCAACCTTAACGGCATAAACAAAGTTTCCTCCTACAAACTCACAGCGGGTGATATAGCTTTCAGGGGATTTAATGTATTCTTGAATCAGAGTAATGCCATCGACCGGTTCCTCGAAAGTTGGGCCTTCCACATAAGCTTTTAATGCTTCTACACTATGGAATAATTGTACACCCAAGCCCTTACCGGCACGGTTATGCTTTGTAATAAAGGATTGTCCTGCAAAGCTTTTAGCTGCCTTGATGATATTTTGTTTTCCAACTGCTGCAATGGTTTTTGGCGTCTTCACACCATACTTGTTTAACTCTAAGTACTGCAGCACCTTGCTAACTTCCAGCTTTAGGGCGCTCGTTCCATTTAACACCGTACGGCCATGCGCTTCAAGCCAGGCTAATACTTGTCCAGTAAATTCCGCTGCAAAACGGTGGTCACGTGTATGAGAGGATGCACTCATTCGGCTATAGAAGATTCCTTTTGGTGGCTCTGTTGATAAATCTAGCGTCCCTTCGTCTAAATGCCATTCTTCATAAGGAACACCAAGTTCCTCTAACCTTTTTGTCAAATGGATGGTCCACTCACTATTTTCATGGATGACATATACCTTGCTCATTTTTACGACCTCTTTCTAGCTGTTTAATGCGTTTATTTATTTGGGATAAGTGACTTTAACTATTGCCTGTAGAGTCATCTTCACCAGCCGTTTTTATTGTACCTTTACTTATATAAGGTTTTGCACTCTTTTTTTTATTTGTGCTGGCTTGCCAACGATTCCAACCCTTCTTGCCTGTACCTCTCCCTGTTCCACCTTTTCCTTTAGCTTTACTCATACAATCACCCCATTACGATCTAGTCAAGTTACCTATCTGGTTCGTCTCTTTGTAAAAAAATAAAAAGAAATTAGGTAATCCACCATTTATATGCTACACTTGGTTTACCATTTGATTTACTGTTTTCAAGTACCCTGCTCGTTACCCGAGTGGGGTTATTTGTTTTTCTAAGACAAATAAAAAACAGACTCTAAAATAGAGTCTGTCCAAGTTTGCCATTATAATTAAGCTTTACGAACGTTAGCTGCTTGTGCTCCACGTTGACCTTGCTCAACATCAAAAGTCACTTCTTGACCTTCTTCTAATGTTTTGTAACCTTCGCCTTGGATAGCTGAGAAATGAACGAATACATCTTCTCCACCTTCACGTTCGATGAATCCGAAGCCTTTTTCGCCATTAAACCATTTTACTTTACCTTTTTCCATGTTTGTTGCCTCCTAGTGTGTTCACACACACAATGTATTACTATCCTTGCTCTCAGTGATCATCAAGACGAAAAGTTATACTAATACTATCCTTTACACCGAACAAAAATAATTCCTTCTTAGAATAACATTTTTTGAAATTATTTGCAAGGATTCCTGAACATAACCAAAAAACGGCTTCTTAAAGTAATACCTAAGGAGTTATTAAATGGTTAAATTATCAAGAATTTAACTCCTTAAATATAAATTTTTTCATCAAAAGCCCTAATGTAATACCAAAAAAAATGGTACTGATAATATGCGAATAATAATCATTGATCGGTCTAATAGGTATATACTTGCCTTCTACTAATGCTGTAAATATAAGTTCACATACTAACCAGGCCAGTAAACTGCCCAAAGTAGTTTTAATAACTAAATGGCATGAACCCAACTTTTTAAATATTAAGTAAAGTAAGATCGCAAACACACTACCAGTTAAAAAATCGACGATTAATCCTATGGTAAATACAGGCCTGTTAAATGTAATAATGAGACTAGCTAATTCATAAATACTATACTTACCAATGCCCATATAAACAAATATCCTCGAAGCAATCTCTCCTGGTATGGTTGACAGAACCCCTATCAAACCAATTAAAAGCACCTTATCTTGGAACATAGCATCAATTCCTTAATCTTAATCTGGATAAATTTAGTTTACAAATTTTTTACAACTTTATACGTGATAAAAGAAGACACCTTTTTATTCATACTTTTTTAATTGTCCGTTACATGCAAAAAGACGCCTTCTTATTTAAGAAAAGCGCCCGACTGTTGAACAATGAAATATGTGGAAGATCCGCTCTGCAAATACGTTCTAATTTATTTGACTAACACACCCGTTTAGCCATCTATAAAGCAAGAAAGTCACCCGCTTCACCATAGAGAATGAAAAGGGCTTCACACCGTCAATACTGCTTCTACGGCTAGGCGTGGAAGGTTGCTGAGCTATGGTGCTTTAGGAGCCATCAACGCCACTCCAAGAGGATTGCAACTTTCGCAACAGAACAATTTGGCCGATATGATACGAATCGTGCATCATGATATTGCTGAGTAAACGCTCAATAGAGTACCTGTTAGCTGCATACGGAGCTTTTAACTTTTCATCGTCAAGGTCCGCAATGACCGTTTTTAATTTATTCATGACTTCATTGAGGTGCTGCACTGTCTGGGCCCACCCAATTTCGTCTTCTGGATCCCCCGGATTTCCAAAGGTTTCTTCATTGTCTTCTGCCTTATGCGGATTCTTTGTGCCCTTAATTCT